>JAFDAT010000554.1 GCA_019313725.1 Deltaproteobacteria bacterium | reverse complement strand
AACCTGATTATTTTGTTCACCTGCGTCATCATCATCACTTTCCAGCTGATCAACGCTTTTCAAACTCTGCTCCCGCTGGAAGCCGGCGCCTTTGACTATGGAAAGGTCTTTCCCGTATCCGGTTTCATGGTAGGGTTGTTCGGTCTGGATCAGCTCACACCAGAGAAGGTGTTCTGCGTCTATGAAACCGTCTACTGGATCCACATGGCCACCATCATCGGCTTTCTGATCTACATCCCGGGATCCAAGCACCTGCACCTGCTGGCGGCTGCGCCCAATGTATTTTTAAAACCCCTTGAACGCGAAAAGGCCATCATCAAAACCGATATCGAAGACGAGGACCTGGAGACATTCGGCCTGGGCAAATCCGTTGAACTCAACTGGAAAAATGTGCTCAACCTTTATGCCTGCACCGAGTGCGGCCGGTGTGAAGAGCAGTGCCCGGCCGCCAACACCCAAAAACCCCTCTCACCCAAAAAACTGATTCACGATTTCAAGATGGACCTGTTTGCCAATTCAGATGCCATCCTGGCCAAAAATGCCGAAGCCGTTCCGCCTTTCGTGCGGGATGATGAACCTATCACCGGTGATGTGCTCTGGTCCTGCACCACCTGCCGCGCCTGTGAGGACATCTGCCCGGTTAATATCGAGCACCTCGATTTCATCATCGAAGCACGTAAACACCAGGTACTCATGGAGGCCAGCTTTCCACCAGAAATCCAGGAAACCTTTACCAACCTGGAAAACCAGGTCAATCCCTGGGGGTTTGCCGCCGACACCCGTGCCGACTGGTCCAAGGGTCTCGACGTTCCCCTGATGACCGACAACCCCGAAGCGGATGTCCTTTATTTTGTAGGATGTTCCGGGTCTTTTGACGACAGGGGGAAAAAGATAGCCCAGGCCATGGCTCGCCTCCTGAACAGAGCCGGGGTCAATTTTGCCATTTTGGGGCCGGAAGAAGCCTGCAACGGCGACATGGCCCGGCGGGCGGGCAATGAATACCTGGCCCAGATCCTGATCCAGCAGAATGTGGAGGTATTGAGCCAGTACAACCCCAAAACCATTTTGACCGGATGCCCCCACTGCTTCAATACCTTGAAAAACGAATATCCCCAGTTCGGCGCCAGCTATTCGGTTGTCAACCACAGCCAATACCTCTTCGAACTCCACAAACAGGGGCGCCTTACGCCCAACGGCAAGAATCAGGGTTCCCTAACCTTCCACGATTCCTGCTACCTGGGTCGCTGGAACGGCATTTATGACGCGCCCCGGGATCTATTGCGCACCATGAACAGTTCGGGAAGCCTTGTGGAAATGCAACGCACCGGCGAAAAGGGCTTTTGCTGCGGTGCCGGCGGGGGACGCATGTTCATGGAGGAAACCATTGGGAAACGCATCAACATAGACCGCGCCGAAGAGATTATGGCTACGGGAGCCGCTACCCTGGCAGCGGCCTGCCCTTTCTGTGCGACCATGCTCACGGACGGCCTGATGGACAAGGATTCGGATGTCATCGTTAAAGACATCGCCGAAATCGTCGACGAGGCCACGGCCTGAGCCGAATGCGGAATTGGGAATTCGGAATTCGGAATAAAAAAACCGGGGCCACAGAAGCAAGGAGTGAGTAGTAAGCAGAAACCAAGGCGTTGAGCGCATCAAAAGAATTATTAGACAGGATTAACAGGATTTTCAGGATTAAAATAAAAAGGAGTGCTGTGCGCTATTTCAGAGTCAAGGCGTCTAAGGGTGAAGTCGTAGTGTTTTACTTCGAACCCTTAGCAACACAGGATCTGAAGTTCTCCGGCGTTCCCGAAGGGTAAACAACATGGCAAAATAGATAATACCATCCTTCGAATTCACCAGGAGGGGCATCCAGGAAATTGCGCTATCGCTATGATATTGAGCATAATAACAATATATTATCTATTATTTGTCATGTTGTTTATGCAACCATAGGGTATAGCCGCCTTGTACCTTAACACCGTATACCTTAAACCTAAAAGTATAGAGGACACCCATGACCGTAGAAGATAAAATCATCAAGATACTGAAAGACAATAAGATCGAGTACGAAGTATTCGAGCACGAGCCGGTATACACCAACCCGACCATGGCCGAAGCCTTGAACATCAGCGAATCGGAAACCGTCAAGTCCCTGGTCGTGATGACCAAAGAAAAGGAAATGGTGGTGCTGGTCATGCCGGGGGACAAAAGAGTGGAGTGGAAAAAAGCCGCTGCCGGTGTCGGCACCAAGAAAGTCTCTTTTGCCAAACCCGAGCAGGTCCTCGAAAAGGTGGGCTGCGAAGTAGGGTGCGTTCCGCCCTTTGGCCAACTCACCGAACTGCCGGTTTTCATGGATCCGGAGCTGGCAAAAAAGGACTACGTCTACTTCAACCCGGGAGTGCACGACAAATCCTACAAAATCAAGGCATGGGACCTGAAAAAAGTCTGCAGCCCGAAAATGATGTAAGCCGACCGTATATTTTCGTTTACAGCGGTTGTGATAATTATATTCCGATTGGTTTTATAGGATAGGAAATACCCATGAAACTCCAAGACAAAGTTGCGCTGATCACCGGGGCCAGCAAAGGCATCGGCAAAGGCATCGCCCTGCGCTATGCACAGGAAGGCGCTACAGTGGTTCTTGCGAGCCGTTCCATGGATCTTCTTTCCATGGCCGCCGACGAAATAAAAAGCCGGGGCGGACAAGCGTTGGCACTGGAAGTGGACGTGAGAAGCAGCGACAGCATCCAGATAGCGGTGGACAGGACCGTTGCGCAATTTGGCCGGCTCGACATCATGGTGAACAATGCCGGCATTTCAATGGC
>JAFDAT010000188.1:2154-12910 GCA_019313725.1 Deltaproteobacteria bacterium | reverse complement strand
TCTTCATCGACGACCTTGATGTATAGTTGCGTTGAGGGCGTGATCATGTACCCCAGCAGCTGTTTGTCAGGCCCGACGATGGCTAGTACCCGGGTACGGGAGTACGATAAGGTAATTTTCTTCATCATCTCAGAAAAAGCGGCCTGCTCTTTAACGAGGGTCCAGGAATCGCCCGTCAGTTTAGTCGCATTGCCCTTGGGATCGAACATCAGGGCAGCAGGGTTGGTAGTGTACCAGGTGTTGTAATAAATATGGTAGTCGCCCCAGTTGGCTTCCAGATCGGCAACGGTCATTGGGCCGCTTTCACCGGTTTGGGGACCAAGGGCACCGTATTTCTGTCCGCCTGCACATGCGTATAAAAAACTCACTGCCAGCATGACGATGAAGAATAGGGTAAATTTTCTGTTTTTCATGGTTAACCTCCCGATACAGCTGAATACTCGAAAACCTGTTTCCAATGAACATAATCAGGTTGTGCCGTCTGTAAACCCTAAAGTTGCAACAATAGCAAACTATGGCGCTGTTTTTATGGCATATCTTTTTTCGTGGTGTACAAAATAATAGCCGCCATCCTTGTCTTCAATGCAGGCTGCGATTTTCATCATGCTGCGGTCTGAAAACTTTATGAGATCCTCCCCGTGAAGTATGTACAGGCTGTCATTGTTTATGCACAGCTCATCCGGCGTCAAATTCAGACGTTCTTTTGTATTCAGGATGAGGATGATTTCATCGTCCATAATCACATCAAATACAAAAAAAGCGGTCTCTTCATAGGGGAAGTACACTTTTTCGATGCAGTTGTCTTTTTGCTGGGAGAGGTAGAACCCGTGCCGGTCTTTTTTAATACAGGCGTGGAAATAGTCGATCACTTTCTTGTGCTGAAAGCGTCCGTGCCGGTTGTGCCAACGGCCGTTGGCGTCCATGCGAAATACGGCATCCTCTTTTTTAATGATGATCTCTTTGGGTTGTTCGGTCATTTAATCCCCGCGTAGTTTATGCAACCATGGGGTTTATATAAAATATGTGCCCAAGATAATCAACATGGTATCAAGGTGTTTTTCAGAAATTCCAAGGAAACGGAACTTGATGATTGGGTGTTGGATATTGATTGTTGGAGATTCAATTCCGGTTATCCGGGTTGGGATGATGATATTATATTTTTAGATTATGCTGTTTCGCCTGTCATCCCGTAAAGCATCCCTATTTCCTGCGCCCAAAGGGTATCATCCGGGGTTTCGAGAATCAGGGGGATGTCCTCAAGGCGGGGGTCCTTCATCAAAAAACCGAAGGTATCCATGCCGAGAGTCCCTTGGCCGAGACTTGCATGCCGGTCGACACGGCTGGCATACTCCTTTTTCGAGTCGTTGAGGTGCATGCCTCTCAAATACCTGAACCCGACAATATTATCGAAGGCGGCAAAGGTCGCCCGGTAACCCTGTTCAGTTTTGAGGTCATAGCCGGCGGTAAAGGTATGGCAGGTGTCGAGGCAGACGCCCACCCGGTTTTTATCTTCCACCTGATCGATGATGGCGGCAAGGTGTTCGAAGCGATAGCCCACATTGCTGCCCTGGCCTGCCGTGTTTTCAATTACGGCGGTTACACTTCCGGTTTTATTCAGGGTGATATTGATCGATTCGGCAATGCGTTTGAGGCATTCGTCTACGGATACTTTTTTAAGGTGGCTTCCCGGGTGAAAATTGAGATAGGCCAGGCCGAGCTGTTCGCAGCGTTGGCATTCATCCAGGAACGCGGCCCGTGATTTGGCAAGTCCTTCCTTTTCCGGATGCCCCAGGTTGATGAGGTACGAATCGTGGGGTAGTATGTCTGTGGGACCATAGCCGGCAGCGGCACAGTTTTCACGAAACATACGGATATTCTCGTCGCTCAGGGGCTTGGCTTTCCACTGGCGTTGATTTTTTGTAAACAGGGCAAATGCTTTTGCTCCTATACGGGTGGCATTGAGCGGGGCGTTTTCTACGCCGCCGCCGGCACTGACATGGGCTCCGATTTTCTTCATGCCGCATTCTCCTTTCCGGATAAATTTTTCACGTATTGCTGTATGCCGTCAAGCATGAAAATTTATGAAAATTGTGATATATATACTCCCAATGCTATTCAGGCAGATATTTAGGGTAAAATAGTGGGAAATACTGTGATAAATATTGCCCTGGATTTGAAAGGAGAACCAAATGCCGGAAATACGCTACAATGTCGTCTACCGCGGCAGGCTCTTGCCGAGTTTTGAAATTTCAGCCGTAAAATCAAAGCTCATGGCCACCTTTCCCATCAATGAAAAGCAGGCGGAGGCGATACTGAAGGGCAGCCGCGTTGTCCTGAAAAAGAATGCCGACGAGACCACTGCCAAGAGACTGGGCATGGCTTTAAAGCGTGCGGGGATGGACATTGTGCTGACAGAGAGCACGGCTGCCCCGGGCGGTGACAGTTTACAGGATGCGTACATCGACCCGCGCAAAGAAAAGGCTACCAAACTTAATTCCGGGCAGGCAAAAGAAAAAGATGACAGCGTTGCCGGAAAACAGGGAACGCCGCCCGACAAACCGGAAAGCGTGTGGGAGCCGTCAGCGATTCCTTTTGAGTTCACCGGTTCGGGAAGGGAATACTTCAAGATCTGGGTCGTGAACATTATTCTTTCCATTCTCACCCTGGGCATTTATTCCGCATGGGCCAAGGTCAGGCGCAAACAATACATCTATGGAAATACCCGCTTGCAAGGCGCCGCTTTCGAATACCTTGCCGACCCGGTCAAGATTCTAAAGGGCCGACTTATCGTTATCGGTTTTTTTGTGCTTTCTTCCGCAGCTTCCATTTTCATCCCGGTTGCCGAGATCCTCTTCACCCTGATTTTTATAGCAGCCCTCCCGTGGGTGATGGTGCGAACACTGATGTTCAACGCCCGCAACAGCGCCATCAGAAATATTCGGTTCGGGTTTAAGGGTCGTGTGAAGGAGGCTGCCTTCGTTTTTATGCTGTGGCCGATCCTGGCCGTGTTTACCCTGGGGGCGATTTTTCCATACGTTTACTGGCGCCAGAAAAAATTTATCGTTGAGAACAGTACCTATGGGCGCACCCGCTTTGTTTTTACGGCCTCGGCCAGGGAGTATTACCGGCTTTTTTACGGTGCCCTGATCCCGATTGTTGTCGGCGTTCTTCTGCTGGTGGGGGCCGGTTTTTTATTTGCCCCGCTGATATTTCTGGTCATGGTCGGGCTTTACCTCTACCTCTTCTCTTTTTATTCGGTAAAGACCACCAACCTTTTATACAATGCCAGCAGCCTGTCACACAATCGGTTCAAGTCTGAATTGAAGATTATGGAATACCTCATGCTGGTCTTCACCAACTCCCTGGGTACGGCGCTGACCCTGGGTCTGTTTTCACCCTGGGCCAGAATTCGGACGCTGCGCTACCGCCTGGGCCACCTGACCCTTTTCGCCGATGCAGATCCTGAAAGCTTTGTGGCCAGTGAAGAAAAGCAGGTCAGTGCTTTGGGTGAGGAATTCGGGGACTTTTTTGACATGGACATCGGGCTGTGATTTCTGTTCGAGGCAAATGGTATGACGGCAGGACCGCCGTGCAGGCGGATGTGGTCTGCAATGTCTATGACAGCGGTGCCGTACATGTCGAACGGACAGATGACCACCGCCAGCTAGTTACCTTGCCGCAATTCAATATCAAGATATCTTCCCGTTTGGCCGACACACCCCGGTATCTGCAATTTCCCGGTGGGGAAAAACTGGAAACTGATGATAATGATACGGTGGACCGATTGATGGAGAAGTTCAGCCGAACCTCCTGGCTTTACCTGGTCCACCGCCTGGAAAGCCGCATTAAATATGTTGCTGTCGGTCTCGTATTACTCCTGTTGTTTTTGTGGGTGGGCGTTCAATACGGCATACCCCTGGCTGCAAGGATTATCGCAAGCAGGCTGCCGTCTTCTGTACTGGACGTGGCCAGCCGGCAAACGGTTTCCATGCTGGACCGAGCTGTTTTATCCACGTCGGAGCTGGACAGCGCTACCCGCGAACGACTGCTGGGTCATTTTCAGCCGCTGTTGGCCGCACATACGGATTACCGGCTGACGATTCTATTCAGAAAGGGGAAACACCTGGGGGCCAATGCGTTTGCACTGCCTGACGGGTCGATTGTTTTCACGGACGAAATGGTGCGCCTGTCACAGCATGATGACGAGCTGTCGGCTGTGCTGGCCCATGAAATCGGACACGTGGTTCACCGGCACGGGATGCGCAGGATCATCCAGGATTCGATTTTAGGCTTTGCCATCCTTGCCATCACCGGCGATATCACCGGATCATCGGAACTGTTTTTAGGGCTGCCGGTGTTGCTCACGGAAATGGCGTATTCCAGGGATTTCGAACGCGAGGCGGATCGGTATGCTGTGGAATGCATGAACACCCACGCCATCCCTTTGAAACGCTTTGCCAATCTGATGCGGCGGATCGAAGATCAATCCGGATCCGAGGAACAGGAAGGTTTGCAAAAATGGGCCAACTACCTTTCGACGCATCCACTCACCGAAGAGCGCCTGCTGGCGTTCGAATAACAGGTTACAATATGGCCTATTTTGCCAGAGGAATGAGGTCAATAACGGTCACCTCCGGCGGGGACAGAAAACGAATCGGCGGCCCCCAGGTGCCCGAGCCCCGGCTGACATAGAGCAGCGCATTTCCGCTGAGCTCCGAAAGACCGGTGTGCATGCGGTAGAATAGTTTGGTCATCAGGCTGAAGGGGAAGATCTGGCCCTTGTGGGTGTGGCCGGAAAGCTGGAGGTCGAAGAGGCCGAGAGATTCCTTGCTGACAATCGGTTGATGCTTCAACAGAAGCGTGAATCTGTTTTCGGGCAGGTTTTCCAACAGCGCTTTTTCAGACACTACGTGCTCGGAACGATAAGGCCCCCTGGCAGGGTCGTCGACACCGGCGATGTTGATCGTTTCCTTAACGGTTATTCCCTCTCCCCGCAGGACGGTGAATCCTGCTTTTTCAGTGAGTGCAAGCGCACGTTCGAGACCTGCATAAAACTCGTGATTGCCGGTGACAGCAAATTTTCCGTACCGGGTGGGTATGTTACGCAGCATACCTGTCAGCATTTCCGGGCTGTCCATTTGCCCATCCACAAGATCGCCGGTGGATACCAGCATGTCCGGTTGTGCATCCCGAACTTTTTGGAGGATGCGGTTGAGTCTTGATTTCCCCACGATGAGCCCGAGGTGGACGTCGGAGATCTGCGCTATTCTGATTTTATCAATCTTTTGGGGCAGTTTGTCGGTGGTAATGGTGATGTGTTCGGTGCGGATATTCAAGGCTTCGAAATAGCCGTAGATAACTATGGTAAAAGAAAGAAATATCGATAAAAGACAGAAGGTTCTGAGAGACAGGGTCAAGTTTTCCAGGGGGCTCTGGGTCAGGTGCCGGGCCAGGAAATGGATGGCTTTGTAGATGTCAAAGAAAAATGAAACCGAAATGAAGAGAAAGATAAACCCCATCCAGACAAACCCGACCCAGGCCAGCCCCCGGGCAAGGGTGTCTTCTCCATTGTGCTCCAAAAGACGCACGACAACGGGGGCGGCCACCATCAGCAACATCAACAGCGCCAGTAGCACATTGGCCAGGATTCCAAGTTCAAGACCCTTTTTCAGTTTTAAAAAGGCGTACACGTGCACACCGCCGTAAATACTCAGATATACAAGCAGAAACAGGATCATTTATTCACCATCGGTAATCTTATGGCGCAGTTTTTTTAAGTGGCCCCTTTGTTTTTTTGCTGTAAGTTTGCGCTCCTTGGCTGCTTTTGTCGGCCGAGTTTTAATACGTTTTTTTGGTTTTACGGCAGCGGCTTTCAAAAGCCGAACCAGACGTTCTCTGGCATCCTGGCGGTTCTGCTCCTGCTTTCGGAACCGGCTGGCCCGGATGATCAGCATGCCGTCGTCGGTGAGCCGTTTCCCGGCCAGCTTCATGAGCCGGTTTTTAATATCGGCCGGTATACCGGCTGATGTCCGGACATCGAACCGCAGTTGCACCGCGGTGGCAACTTTGTTCACATTCTGGCCGCCGGGCCCGGACGAGCGCACAAACTCAAAGTTAAGCTCTTTTTCGTGGATTACAATATCGGGTGCCAGATGGATCATGGGGGCAGCCTATCCTATTTAAGCGCGGTGGACAATAAGGAAAGCTACCTGTGGGTTCAAGGTAAAGGGTTTATGGTGTACGGTAAAATTGCTTGACTCAGACAATATTCAATATACGATTCCAAGGTTAATCGTTGTTGGTTAAATCCAAATCGATGAATTCAGGCATGAGGAATGGTATGAAGATAACCGGTTATAAGAAAATCACTCACAAAAAATGGCTGAATCTGTTTGAAGTCGCCTATGTTGACAAAAACGGGCAGCCCAAAACCTGGGAAGTGGTTTCCCGGAAAACAACGCCTAAATGCATTACCGGAGATTTTATTCCGCCGGATGCCGTGGTGATCGTGCCGTTTCACAGGACAGAGAAAAAAATGGTCATCATCCGTGAGTATCGGGTGGCTTTAGCGGGTTTTGAATATTCGCTGCCGGCAGGCCTCATCGATAAGGAGGAGAGTATCGAGACAGCTTCTTGCCGTGAACTAAAAGAGGAAACCGGCCTGAAAACTTCTGCATGGTGTATTGCCAATGTGAGGGGAGCGCAACCGCTGACGGCAACGAAGGCACCGAAACCATCGAGACGATCCTGGTTTCTCCGGAAGATGCCGCTGTTCTGCTGGCCGATACAAAGGTCCGGTTCGATGTCAAATTGTGGCTGGAGTTATCTCGGTTCGCCGAAGGGGATGGTATACCAGCGAAGGAGTAGCATAAAAAAAATAGATGCCCCTGGGGTTTGCCCGGGGGCATCTATTTTTAGGCCTGGTTTTATATCTGGGACTTGAAAAGATCCACCGAGGGGATATTGATATCCAGCAGTTCGGCGATCTTCATTTTGGCCCGGATCCCCTTGGGGCCGCCGGCCACGGAAGTGACCGTGCCGATACCCAACTCCTCCCTAAGGGGCCGCATGATCTCTTCGTTGGTCAGGTCCATGACATCGATATTAAGTTTCCCGGCCACATACGTTTTGGCTTCATCGATCTTCATTTTTCGGGACATCTGCATCCAGGCAACAAGATCTCCTGCCGTCCGGATACCTCCCATGCAAGAAGCCATAATGTGAGCGATGTGCATGCCGAGCGGATCACCCACGCCAATCTACAACCCGTCGGCTTTACCGAGCTGGACCAGGGCCTTGGAGACCCGGGTGACGCTGTCGATGGGCGGCTGCTCCATCATGGGGATGCCGCACACGCCCATGCCCACGTTGACGTGGACGGGTATGTCGGCAACCGCGGTGGTTTGCTTTAGAAAGGTCACGGCTCGGGCCAGGTTCCAGGCCACCGTGCGGTTGGTGCTGGTACCCACTGCCAGGCCGAAAATGTCAGCCCCCGCATCTTCCACGACCTTGACCTGCTCGTGAGGGTACATCCCTGCCAGGCGTTTTTCATTGAAGGCGACTTCACCGTGCATGCCGATGACGAACTCGCCGGAAGCCCCCATGAGAATAGGCATGCCGGGGGCGGCGGCCTTAATGGCGGCTACCGCTTCCAGCGCAGCCATAAAATCCGCATCACCGGCCGACCCCGAGGTATCGAAATTGAGGCCTTCGCAGCCGATGGCCGCCAGTCTCTTGCCGACGTAGACGAGGTCATCCCTGAGCATTCCGGCCGCTTTTTCCTGGGCGGCCAGGGCGGCTTTGATCTCTCCCAGGGGCAGCAGTTCGGATGGATTCGGGCAAGGGCCGTCCGGTTGGAAGTAGAGCCCCATATTAGGCTGCGCACCGTAGAAAAGTGGGGCTGTGGTAGTCATGGAAATGTTGTAGTAGTCATTGGTTTCGAAATTGATAATCGGCTTGACCGGCTTGTAGCTGTAGTCACTGTGCCCGATAGAGGTGGAATCCGCACCGCAGGCACGTTCATAGGTCAGCACGGCCTGCATGCGGCTCATGGGGACACCCACGCCGCCGCCGTCCTGGCCGGAATAGAAGCTCATGCTGCATCCGTCATCGGAAACGATCACCTCTTCGCCGGGCAGCACGCTGACGATTCTGGCCGGTTCGGCCATGATGTCATAAAGCCGGCCCTGTTCCGCATCAGTCAGCACCGGCACTTTGCCTCTCTCGGCGGCGTCTTCCGTACCCTCGGCGATGTCTTTTCTGATGTCGGATGCGGAGAGCCACAACCGCTCTCCATCCCCCATTCTTGTTAAGATGCTGTCTTCCATGCCACCTCTCTTTATTCTCCGGATAAACCGAGAAAAAACGGATTTTTCGTGATTAGGTTTATTTTTTACATAAAAATGCAAAACGTCAGATATCAGGCCTAACCTAAATTCTGAGTTCTGCTTCGGTTTCTTCTACGATGGAACGGATTTTCAAGAGTACTTCTTCCGGCAGCGGATCGGGTTCATGATTTTCCAGGATGGTTCTGACTTTAGCAAGTGCTCGCGTATAGCTGTCGGTGGAACCGTCGCTTTCCCACATACCGCGCCCCCGGCGGTCAATCAGCTCGGGGGTTGACTGACTGCGCATGCCTTCGAAGGTGTGCGGGTGGGCCAGAAAATCGCCGAATGGCCCGATTTCTCCGATGACATCCACGGCAAGTGTCTGGTCGTTGACGGGTATGCCGTTCACCGTGTGCTTGATCATGCGGGCAAACTCACAGTCGAGTACCAGTTGGGCGAAATCAAACGTGATGCCGCTTTCGAGCATCCCCAGACCGTATATCATATTGGCACCTGCCAATGCGGGTATCAGTCCGGTAAGTGTTTTTTCGTGGCCCATCTGGCTGTCGGATATTTTGCCGTCGCCCTATCCACCGGCCACGTAGCTGGGCAGGGCGTAATATCGTGCCAGTCGGGCCACGGCTCCACTGATCAGGGCGCATTCCGGGGTCCCCACACTGGCCTCGGCCAGTTTTAGATCCATGGCCGTTGTGGAACTGCCGTAAATGACCGGCGCTCCGCGCCGGGTCAGCTGCGACAGGGTCAGGCCGCCGAGGATCTCGGCATTGTGGGTGACCAGGGTTCCCGCCAGGGTTACCGGTGACGTACCGCCGGCCATGGCCATGGAGAGAATGTTGCACGCCACCCCGGATTTTGCCGACTCCATGATGATCTCACAACAGTCGGTAATCAGCTTCAGCGGACTGATCGGGCAGGTGGCAAAGGAGACCAGCGGCCGGTCCATGAGCTGTTTGAATCCGCCGGCAATGGCTGCCGCCATCTCCAGAATTTTGTTGAGCAGGTATCCGTTTCCGGGCCCGAACGCACAGTGTTTGGTAGTGTTGGTCAGGAAAGCTTCGGCATTGTGCAGGGGTACCGTTTCCTGGGGGACATCGTGGGCACCGATGGCTTTTTCACAGAAATCGATCTCCGGGAGATAATCGATCACCCGGGCGGCGTGCACCAGGTCCTGTTTGGTGGGTTCACGGTTTTCACCGGTGTAGGGGTCGTTGATCATGACCCCTTCGCTGAAATTCGTAAAATGGACCCGGGTGCTCTCCAGCACGATATCGTGCCGGGGGTCGCGCCCGGCCAGGATAACCTTGGATGGTGCGGACCGGATGGCATCCTCCACGAGTACGGGGGGGATTTTAACGATTTTTGTTTGTCGGTCCACTCGGGCGCCACTGTTTTCAAAACAGTCCAGGGCGCGGCCATCCTCGATGAAGAGCCCGGTCTTTTCCAGAATCTCCAGGGTCCCCAGATGGATCTCCTCCAGTTCATCGTCCGTCAGTATGTTGAGGCTCAACCCCGCGTTCAGACTGCGCCCGGCGTGCAGGTTTCTTTTCATCATAGCTTCCTAACCCAGATTAACTGGAACCACAAAGGTCACAAAGGATTTTCTTCGTCACATTGTGGCCGAAAAATTTTACCATTAAAAGCACCAAATTCAGCTTTTAACATCGAATTGTTATGTCAATTTGTTGATGTAGGCTTCACCTTTTTCAATCAAAGCGGGGTGGTCTGTCGGACGGGTTCGATTGTTCAACAGGTTAATGGTGTATTCCCGTAAAAGCTTTTCCACCGTTGGCATATCGCGTTTCTGCCATTCCTCCAGCGAAAGGTCCGGCCATATGGGATTGTTGTAATCTATTTCCCGGCAGAGTTTCACGGTCAGATCCGCCATGAGAAAATTGCCGCCCGGTCCGATGGCGGCGATGTCGTCGGGTGCTACCGTTGTGTCGTCCAGGCTGAATCCCTGGCGGAATTGACGTGCCTGGGCAATGATCTCATTGGCGGATACCACGGCAGCCGGTGAAAAGGCAACTGAGCCTAAATTTCCGCCGCAGAAAGGCGCCAGGCCGGCCTTGCCCAGGCAACTGGTCAGGTGATTCATCCAGTGCATGCCGCTGGCCAAAAGGTCCGGTCCCCAGCCGGGCCCGCTTCCCGAGGTGCCCGAGTGGGGCAGTTTGTAATGCGCCATCATTTCCGCACAGGCAAGATTCAACAGCATGGTATGGGGGGTGTAGCGCGCCTGCATGGTCTGCATGTCGAACCCTGCCGGCAGGCTGCCCAGAATGATGGGTGTACCCTCTTTGAGTACCTGGGCGTACACCAGCCCTGCCAGCAGTTCGGCGTTCAACACCGCCAGGGTTCCCCCGGGCGTGATCGGGGTCGTTGCGCCGGACATGCCGTAATTATTGAATATC
>JAFDAT010000188.1:0-2126 GCA_019313725.1 Deltaproteobacteria bacterium | reverse complement strand
CGGCGGTGATCATCATTTTTTCGGCGGTTTCTTCATTCAGTACAAACGGCGTGATCGGGTTGAAATAGGGGATGACAAATGGTTTTGTCGTCAGTTCCCCGCAAAGATGCTCCAGCATATTCAGGACGGCGCTGAAACAGCGATGATTGGAGACCAGGAGCACAATGGGTTTTACGGTATTTGCGACGATTTCGAGGGTGCCGAACAGATCTGCCGTTTCAGGCGGCAGGTCTTTGAGAACGCCTGGTGTGGCGATCAGGTCGAATTCATTCAGGTTGTCGCCCAGCCCGGCGGCCAGGGCCATGTGTTGCCGGTTGAACGGCTCCACCCGGTCATTGTCAGGGCGTTGATAATAGAGATTGGTGACCCCGACGCCAAAACGGGTAGGGTTGTTTTCCGCTGCCCCGACCTGGAAAGTCAATTTCCCTAACCGGTTGTAAATATCGATGACAGACGGCGCTTTATCGCAGGCCCATTCCACCCGCTCCGAAGGGATGTACACGCGGTGATCGTCATCGACGCGAAAGCCCTTTTCAGCAAACAGATCCCGTGCTTTTTTGAAATCGACCCTGAAGCCCACCTCGGACAGTATATCGAGGGAGTATTGGTGCAGCAGTTCCCGGTTGTCCGGGCTCAACACGTTTATTTCCGGTTTGATAATATTTGTCATCTGATTTCCATCACTGAGGGTCGAATTGATGGAGCGGTTCCTTATTTTCCGCGACCCGGCGAATGTTGGCAGCCACCTGGGCCACGATGCCTTGCATGGCATTGTCCGTGGAACCGGCAATATGAGGTGTGGCCATCACGTTGTGGCTGAATACCGGATCCTCTGGATCCGGTGGTTCCTCCCAGAATACATCTAGCCCGGCCCCGGCTATCTGTCCCGATGCCAGCGCTTCTTCCAGGTCTTTGCGCACTACCAGTCCTCCCCGGGACAGGTTGATCAGGAATGCGTCATTTTTCATGTGCTTCAGGGTGTTCCTGTTGATCAGGCTGGAACTGTCCGTTGTGACAGGAAGACAGAGCATCACGAAGTCCGAGCACTGCAAAAGCCGTGGCAATTCATCGGCTGTCCCGACCCATTCCAGACCCAGCTCCTGCATGGCCGCCTGGGGATCATGACGCTTGATGCCGATCAGTTTGACATCGAAGGTCTTCAGGCGTTTGATCAGAGCCCGGGCAATACCGCCCAGCCCGACCAGTCCCACAGTCCTGCCGAAAAGGGCCCTTCCCTGGGGCACGCCCATTTTTTTGTCGGCGAGGCTGCGGGCCAATTCCTGCGCGTTTCTGGAAAGCCCGATCATCATATAGATGCCGATTTCGGCTACCGAATCTGCATTTCCGGAAATATCGGTGGGGACATTGGCTACCCGGATATTGTTATTGACGGCCGCGGCAATGTCGACGAGTTCAAGCCCGGATCCGCATTGTTGAATCAGCTTGAGCCGGTCGCAATCCTGGAGTATGTCATGGGTTATGGCGGTCATGGTGGGAATGAGCACATCATAGCCCTCGAGCGTCTGGATGTGGAACCCTCCCGTGGCTTCGAAATGATGCTCGGGTACAGCGGTTCGTATCAGATTTAAAAAACCGCCCCAGGCATTCTCCGGTGCGGCAAACAGGATTTTCATAACGATCTCTCCCCATAGATTTTCTCAAACTCGTACTAATTTCCACAACCTTGCTTAAATGTCAATAATCATTCCGTTTTCATGGGGGCGAGGATTTTATAAGCTACACCAAAAGAGCGCACGATGCTCATGAAGGCACCGGGCAAACGGACATCCCGGTTTTCGATGAGGATGTTGGCTTCCCGGGCCCTTTCGAGAACGGTCTCGCTGTCGATGCCTTCCTGGCTGTCGCACAGGTACTGGATGCGCAGCGCATCGGTGAGGGGGATCCGAAGGTGGTCGAAGTTGGATGCAATGCCGGCCATTTCTGTTTTTATGACGGGTTCATTGCTGCGGATGAATCCGGCAATGGTTTTGTCCAAATTTTCTATGCCGAACAGGGCGTTGACAATGGCACCGGTCAGCCGGTTTATGTCATCTATAGCCATCTTTGGATACTGTTTTTCCAGATGGGGCTTTAATTCCTTGAACAGAACCATTTTAATGATGTCG
>JAFDAT010000553.1 GCA_019313725.1 Deltaproteobacteria bacterium | reverse complement strand
GTGGTGGTGCATCCTTTTGAGGATGGCAATGGACGAGTTGCTCGGGCGTTGACAGAGATGGCCCTGGCACAGGATGAAAATCTGTCGACAAGATATTATAGCCTCTCTTCACAGATCATGGCAGACAGAGAGGACTATTATAGAGTTCTCGAGCGTACCAACATAGGCGAATGTGATTTAACAGATTGGATGAAATGGTTTTTGGGATGCATGTCCCGAGCTATTCTGAACTCAAATAAACTGCTGTCCAATGTCATGTTAAAGGCCCGATTCTGGAAGCATTATGCTCAGACTAAGTTAAAGGAGCGTCAGAGCAAAGTCATAAATCGTTTACTCGATGCTGGTCCCGGTGGCTTTGAAGGAGGTCTGACAAATCGAAAATATGCCGGCATGACCCATGTCAGCAGGGCAACAGCTCAAAGAGAACTGGCAGACCTTGTTAAAAAAGGCGTCATTCGCCCCAATCCAGGTGGTGGTAGGAGCACAAGCTATGACCTTTGCTGGGACGAGTTTTCAGGTTGAGCCGATCCAATTCTTTTCTTTTTATGTGCGCTTGATATTGACAATCCAGTCCACCGGCCCCTGCTGCTCGTATTGCCACTCGAACTTACCTTTCTCCTCGGCTTCAAATTGATAGTACAACGGCTTGGGGTCGTGGTCGTTTATTATCCTGAGAACCTCGCCCGGCTGCAAGGCCTCCCATTTCTGAAATATCTTTTTGTGCCGTTCGACCGGCGGCAGTGGCCTTAGGTCCAGAGTCTCAATGGCTGCATTCATTTTTGTACCTCCTGAGATAGATTAATCATATTATATTTATATACCGCATCTTGGCCCTGCTGACATTGACTTAGATCAAGTCGAGAAATAAGAAGGCTTCTTGCTAAATTACAAGTGGTTATAGGCGTTAGAAAATTTCGTCTATCTTGCATAAATCATCGAAAAAATCCATAGAAGGAATAGAACGTGATGTTCTTTACAATTTCACATCTTTTACTGAGGCAGCCTTTTGAAACTCCATATACTGTGTGATCTACATATAGAGTTCGATGATTTTAAGCCTCCTCCCTTAGACGCGGAGTTGGTTATTCTTGCCGGTGATGTGCATACCGGGCAGAAAGGCGTTAAATGGGCGATTGAGCATCTGAAAAACGTTCCGGTCGTCTACGTTGCCGGCAACCATGAATTTTACGGAGATAAATTCCCTGGCCTAATCGATGATCTCAAACATGAAGCCGAAGGCACCAACATTCATATTCTCGAAAACGACAGCATGAAGATAGGGGATTTTAAAATATTTGGGTGCACGTTGTGGTCGGATATGGAGCTATTCGGTAATCATCAATTGGCTTCCATCGCAGCTGCAGAGACAATGAATGATTATCGATTGATCAGGCTCAGCCAAACATACCGGAGGCTTTCACCGAAAGACACGCGCATGTGGCACTTTCGGAGCGTTCAGGAACTAACAGAGTTCCTCGAAGACTGTGATCCGGTTCGTTCGATCGTTGTCACGCATAATGCCCCGAGTATTCAGTCAATCGTTGATCGATTCCGAAATGATGCTTTGACACCTGCTTTCGCCTCTAATTTGGAGGGCTTGATTTTAAAATATCGGCCTCTTTTATGGGTACACGGCCATACCCACCAAAGCTTCGATTATCGATAGAGATATAAGTATTAATTCCTGAACAAAACTCAACCCATTGAAAAGGGTGTCTGATCCTACCGACACCTTTTTTTTGACAATCCCATCAATTCTATGCAGAACTTGCAAAACCGCCCTCCTGAAAGGCCGCAGGGGCCACGATAACAATTAATGTAAGAAGAATGCTTGTCCCTGGAAGCCTCACTTATTACAGCAGCCCTTCAGCGGGCTGCATTTCGATTGATGGCTTAATTTGCTTGAATTACCGGCCCGGAACCGATGATATCTGTACTGGAAATGACGGTGATGTGGCTAAGATATTGTCAAGGTATCTGGCGTTTTTCAAAGCGTATTTTTCGTGCTATACTCCCAATTTATCGGAATTTGCCAAATGAATAAAGCAGCTATCGTGATCATTGGTGGTGGTTTACTGGGCACCAGTGTGGCTTATCATCTCACCAGACGCGGGGCGTGTGACGTTATCCTGCTGGAAAGGTTGGGTCTGGCAACAGCCGCTTCTTCCCAAGCAGCGGGGTTAATGTTCGCGATTTCCTCCAAACCGGCCGTTGACCGGTTGAGCCGTGTAACTTTCAAGGTCATAGATGCACTGGAAGAGCAGTTGGGTGATCACCTTGATTTTCACCGCGTCGGCACAGTGCGTCTTGCGGAAACGGGAAAGAGCCGTTCAACATTGGAAGCCCTATACGATAGGGCGAAGCATGAGGACATTTCGGCGGAGATTGTCGATGCAGCGTGGCTATCCGAAAACTTGCCCTGGCTCACGGCAGGATCTGATGCGTTATCAGTGTTTTTT
>JAFDAT010000552.1 GCA_019313725.1 Deltaproteobacteria bacterium | reverse complement strand
TCCGAAAACAGGGACCGATTTCAAAAATGCGCACCGGCCGGTCCCATAAACGCAGCAGGTCTTTCAAAATAAAGTAAAGGTGCGGTGCCAGCATGGGACGCAGGCATCTGGTTTTATCCAGCCAGAACACCTGGGAACCGAGGGCATGGCTTTCATCCACCGACATTCTGGCCAAAAGCCCCCGGGACATGATGATCGGTGTTGTCACCTGCACAAAACCCTGTGCCGTCATGGCCTGAACCAGCCGGCTCTCCATCTCGCAGATCCCGGGTCTGAGCTTTCTGGTGCGCAGGTCCTCCAGCTTGGCCCTGTGATTTCTGACCCGTTGTTTTTCCAGTTCCTGAAACACCTGATCGCGTTCCTGAGGCGTGTCGAAAAAACGCTCGATATCACGTATATCAGCACCGAGCTCCTTGAGCCGCTTTGACTGAATCTCTGTCCAGGTGTGCCTGTTCACGGCATTAAATCCTTGTAGCCCTGTGTATCTGAATGTGGATATCGTCCAAATCGGTATCTGCTTAAACAAAGATGACAAAGATGGCGGGGAGTCCGGGAGTCGCACTAGTCAAATCCGTATTTCCCCAGCACCTTGATATGTCAAAGTTTTCCTTCTGCGAGCGACTCTCGGCTATTCCGTATCTGAGTTCAAATGGTTATTAGAATGTCTCGAATAGTGTGAAATGAATCATGCCATCATGGCAAGCTCTTCCGTTTTTTGATCAATTAATTTGATTAAATCCTGAACGGTATCGACTTCCTTTTCTTCGAAGTAGGCTTCTCCACATTGTACGCATACCCAAGCTGGTACATTATCCAACATGAGGTGACACCCTTTCCGGTTAATATGGAAAGGTGAAAAGCTTCTTTTCATTTTACCTTGGCAATGAATACATTTCATGACGTTATCCTTGTTTTAAAATCATTTGACCATTCATTTTCATCCGGGATGTAAGCAGTGATAATAGCTAAAAAGTCCTTTTTGGGTGAACACGCTACATGTATCGGTCGCCCGGTGTCTCCATAACCGAGTATTAGACAGCTATGGCCTCTCGGATCTTCCGAATAATCTTCAATAACCTCTCCATCCTCGATCACTGACCGAATATCTGTAGTGCTAATCATCCTTTCCGGTCTGGACATCTGCCGCAATGCATGAGGCAGGAAGAGGCGTTTCTTCCGAGCAGCTTTTCTCACCAGAATTAAAATATTTGATATATTTATCATTTATTACTTTAGTCAGCTATCCCTGTCATTCAATCGCAACTTTAAATAAGAAAAAAAAAAAAGGAAAATGGCGGGGAGCCCGGGAGTCGCATCAACCAACCCCGTATTTCCCACAAACCTTGATATACCGGTCATTTCCTTTAATTTCATTCATAAAAGAAATTTTTTACCCCAAATTTACCCCAAAGGCAAACATATTCGTTGAAAAATACTGTGCGAACAGCGCCCTGCTGTTTGAAATTGGAAAGTTCCTTTACGATCTGACACTTGTCGGAGATTGTCTGTGATGCCAGTAGTGCCAACGGACCACACACCTATTTCAATCTGATGATATCTCTTGTAAATTTAATGATATTGGTGTATTAGATTAATCTTAACTATAAACAAATATGCCCCCCACCTACATGTCCCAGGGAGGTATTATGCCTGAAAAACCATTGGTGAGTTGGATCAGGACAAGTTGCCCGATCTGTTGGTATTGAAGTATCAAACCGTTGGGGATGCAGTGGCAGAGTTGGGAAGCGTTTCTGAAATACGGGAGGTGTTTATCGGTTTTCAGGAACACTTGTATGCGCCGTCGGCAACCCCGTAATCATATAAAAAATATCAAATGGGAAAAGGACCGTGGCAATGCAGGGACACGGTGATGGGGAGACGATGCATGAAAAATAAAGACATCATGGTTTTGATCGCCGACGGTGAAAATTCCGGCGTTGAGTTCAAACTTGACGATATTCGGCCCGAACAGCTTGCCAAGGAAGTTGTTGCCCTTGCGAACCTCAAAGGCGGTTATATTCTGCTGGGAGTGGCGGACGATAAAACCATTACCGGTATTACCAGAAGCAACTTGAGCGAATGGGTGGCCGATACTGTTTTCGGCAGATATATACACCCTGTTATCCTGCCCTATTATGAAGAAGTACGGATGGATTCCGGCAAGCGGGTTGCCGTTGTCACCATAGGACAAGAAGCTTTTAAACCTTATGTCGTCAGAGTAAATGACAGAGAAACGGCTTATGTTCGCATTGGTGCCGTTTCCCGTCCTGCTACACGCGAACAACTTCTGATGCTGGGATCGTCCAGCGGTGCGGTACATTCAGAAATCATGCCTGTTAACCGCACCACCTTCGAATCACTGGATAAGGTTCGTCT
>JAFDAT010000187.1 GCA_019313725.1 Deltaproteobacteria bacterium | reverse complement strand
TCTTGCGGATTAGCATCGGCCTTCTGCATGGCAAGATTGAAGATTTCCGGGTCCGGCTTGTCGACACCAACTTCTGAGGAGATGATGCAATGGTCAAAATATTCGATCAGGCCGTGACGCTGGAGCAGGCCTCTGGCGGTGTTGTCCCAGTTGGAAATGACCCCCATGTGCAGCGCGCTGTCTTTCAACTCCGTCAGCACCTCGTGAACATTGTCGAAGGGGATCCAGTAATCTTCAATTTCCTTCTGAATCTTTTTCCAGGCCTTGTCCACTGCCGACACATCCAGGTCAATGCCCAGGCGGTAGTTTAATACCCCCAAAAACCAGGGCATGTAAACCCCCCTGGCTTTTAGAAAAATACCGGGGTATTCGCGCATGAACAGTTTGTCCACCCAGTGGAATTCTTTTTCAAGAATTTCCACCGGAACGTCTTCACCGAAGGCTTTAAGGGCTTGGCAATAGGTTATTTCCCGTTTCATGCGCAACAAGGTATAACCAATGTCAAACCAGATATGTGATATTCTCATGTTTATAGTCCAATTTGAATAGCGTGAAACAAAGATGTTTATATAAAAAATTTAGATGAAAAAGGCAAGGCTGAAGCTTATCAATGGATTAATGGGAAACAGGGATTGACAATGAGTGGGTTTTCCTTCAAAGTGTTAAAATAGAAAAATTGAAGGAAAACAACCTTAAAATAAACAATAATAAATTAATAGATCAATCGATTTTCTTTCAAAATTAGAAATAGATCAAAATGAAGGAAAACAATATGAAATTTAAAGAATTTAGCGATAATCAGCGTCGAGTATACATCGATTCGATTCAGCTCTATGATGCGTATATGGATGCATATCAAAAAAGCCGAGCATATCGGGGTGGTATGCATTGGAAAAAAGCCAAAGGAAGGGAGTATCTATTCCGAACGCTTGATCGCTATGGAAATGGAAAAAGCCTGGGTGTCAGAAGTGAAGAAACGGAAAAAACCTATCAGGCATTCCATCGTGCTAAAAAAGAGATACAAGGCCGGCTGGGTTCATTAAAAGATCGTATGAGAGAACAAGCCCGATTTTGCAAAGCGGCAATGATACAGCGTGTCCCTAAAGTTGTATCAAGTATTTTACGCGTTCTGGATGAACAGAAGGTTCTCGGACAGAGCGTAACAGTGGTTGGCACTAATATCATGTACGCATTCGAAGCAGCTGCCGGGGTATTTTTTGAGAGATCAATTTTGGCCACGCAAGATATGGATTTGATGTGGGATACTCGCCCAAAGCTGGCTTTGGTGATGGACAAAAAGCTGATGCCAGGCGGCATGATCAGTCTTTTAAAAAAGGCGGACCGTTCCTTTGAACGTATGCGACGATCAAAATTCCGGGCCGTGAACAAAGATGGCTACATGGTGGATCTGATTAAATCAATGCCAAAGGACATCCGCATGAATGAAAAGCAACGCATGGGAGATCCTGGCGACCTGGAAGCGGCCGAAATAAGGAATTTGCAGTGGCTTGTATCTTCACCAAAATTCAGTCAGGTTGTTATTGGAGAAGATGGCTATCCATCCCTGATGACTGGCCCGGATCCACGGGCATTTGCTTTACATAAAATCTGGCTCAGTCGGCAAAAGGATCGCAACCCACTGAAAAAAAATCGTGATTTAAAGCAGGGTCTTGCTATTGCCCAAATATTGATAAACTACCTGCCGCAATATGAATTCAACAAGTCTGAAATGCGCATGTTTCCAGCCCATGTCCGGGATGAAGCCCGGAAATTAATTGGCTGAACTGATTTTTGGGAAATCCTGATAGGTGTATCTGAAGGCAGTGGAAGAAACTCTCCATGCCCTTCGCATCTTTTATTAAAGGACCGCTCCGATCTGCCAGGGAACGAATTCCAGGTCGCCGATGCCCAATTTCTCGCTTTTGGTAGGCCGGCCCGAGGCACAGTCGATGATGTGGTCGTAGATGAGACGGCCCATTTCCTGAACCGTGGCCTGACCGTCCACAATCGGGCCGCAGTCAATGTCCATGTCGTCGACCATCCGGGTGTACATGGACGAATTCGTAGCCAGCTTGATGACCGGCACCGGTTTACCGCCCAAAACCGAACCTCGGCCGGTGGTAAAGCAGATCATGTTGGCACCGCCTGCGATCATGCCGGTGATGGAAACCGGATCGTAGCCGGGGGTATCCATGAACACCAGACCTTTCGAATGGACTTGGGATGCATAGGGGTACACCGCCATCAGAGGGGTGGAACCGCCCTTGGCGACGGCCCCCAGGGATTTTTCCAGGATGGTGGTCAAACCACCGGCTTTGTTGCCCGGGGAGGGGTTGTTGTTAATTTCCGATGCGTTGATACGGGTGTAGTTCTCCCACCACTGGACGCGTTCGATGATTTTTTGCCCAACCGCAGGGGTGACGGCCCGCCGGGCCAGGAACTGTTCGGTACCGTATATCTCGGTGGTTTCTCCCAGTACGGCTGTACCGCCGCCGGCCACCAGCAGATCCACGGCAACCCCCAGGGCAGGGTTGGCGGTCAGGCCGGAAAAGGCGTCCGATCCACCGCACTCCAGTCCCAGGGTCAGGTGGCTTAACGGAAGCGGCTGTCGATCGATCCGGTTGACTTCTGGCAGCATTTCGTCGATCAGCCGAACCCCTTGGGCGACTGTTTTTTTAGTCCCTCCCAGGTCTTGAATGTTCAAGGTGCTGATACCGATATTTGAACGGGTAAACAGGTCGGCGGCAAAGGGGTCGACCTGCAGCACTTCACACCCCAGGCCGACCAGGAGCACTGCCCCGAAATTGGGATGACCGGCAAAACCGGCCAGGCAGCGCTGCAGGTTTTGAAATCCCTGACTGCCGGTGCTGTCGCCGCAGCCCATGCCGTGGGGCAGGGCAACCACGCCGTCGATATTTTTAAAGGCCTGCAAGCGATCTTTTGTGAAATGATCGGCAATGAAACGGGCCACCGATGCCGAACAGTTCACGCTGCTGAGAACGCCGATGTAGTTGCGTGTACCCGCCTTTCCGCTGGCTCGCAGGATACCGTGGAAGGTTTTACGGATATTCGCCGGCAGGGAAGGGCTGGTTTCCGGATCCTTTTTTCGCGGCAAGGGACTTTCTGGTGCGCACATCTTCAGATTGTGGGTGTGAACATGTTCCCCCGGCCGAATGGCGTGCGCGGCCACACCGATGACCTGGCCGTATTTTACCACCGGGCTGTCAATCTTTATGGTTTCCAGGGCAATCTTGTGCCCGGCGGGGATAACCTCCCGGCTCATAATCTTTTCAGTTATCGCGATGCCCGCTTCTGTATCTTTGAGCATGACAGCTACGTTGTCCGCGGGGTCGATTTTTATGTAATTGGGACTGCTTGTTTCCATGATGCAACTTGACCAGAAATGGAATGTATTGACAAGAAAAAACATGAAAAATCTGTCAGAACGATTGAACCCTTCTCTTCACCTGAAAATAGTTTTGTGTCCTTTGTGGTGAATCAGCGACCACCGGCAGAGCATGGCCTCTTCGAGGGGCCTTCCTCATACCCCCGGCTCCGCCGGTGGTCGCTGATTGCAGGCAGCCATTAATCCAGTTGGATGTTTTCAATGGCCTCCACCCGTTTAATCACCGGCGGGTGGGAGTAGTTCAGGAAGACGTAAAAAGGGTGCGGGAACAGGTTGGCCAGATTGTGGACGGCCAGCTTTTTCAGCGCATCCGTCATGGCGGTCGGGTTATGGGTGGTTTCCACAGAGAACCGGTCGGCCTGGAATTCGTTTTTTCTGGAACGCATCTGGAACAGGATGCCCAGGAAAAAATCAAGCGGCGAGTAGAGCATGCCGAAAAAGATCAGCCCGGCATAGACCGAGGCCTGATCCAGAAAAAAGGCATCGAACAACTCCTGGTAGGATATGAAAAAGGACAACAGGAAGAACATGATGCCGGTCTGGAGAACGGCGATCAGCATGCCCTGGAGGATGTGCTTTTTTTTGTAGTGCCCCATCTCATGGGCCAGGACTGCCAGGAGTTCTTCGACGGTGTGCTGTTCTATCAGGGTGTCGAACAACACAATACGTTTGTTTTTGCCGAATCCCGTGAAAAATGCATTGGACTTGCCCGAACGCTTGGACCCGTCCATGACAAAGACGTTGCCAAGCGGGAAATGGATGGACCGGGCATAGGCAAATATGCGGTCCCTGAGTTCGCCCTTATCCAGCGGTGAGAATTTATTGAACAGCGGCATGATCCAGGAGGGGGCGACGAACTGGATAAACAGCATGTAGAGGGTGACTGCCGCCCAGCAGTAGAGCCAGGCACCTGCGCCTGCATATTCAAAAAAGGCCAGGATGCCGCCCAGCAGGGGGGTCCCCAGGAGAATCCCCAGGGTCAGTCCCTTGACCAGGTCTGAAATATAGGTTTTTAGCGTCGTCTTATTGAACCCGAAATGCTCTTCGATGACAAAGGTTGCGTAAAGGGTGAACGGCTGGGACAGGATACCGTAGGCCAGCATCAACACACCGATATAGATGAGACCGGTGACCACCGGTCCTTGTTCCAGAGATCTGGCCCAGTTGTCCAGCATGGCAAACCCGCCGGCAAACCAGAACAGCAGCATGACCATCGTATTGAAGATCGTTGAAATCCACCCGAAACGGGTGTTTACCTTCAGGTAGTCTTGGGATTTTCTATAGCTTTCCGGATCAAATATGCCCCTGAAAGCATCCGGCACCTTGCTTTGGAGCATTTTGAGATTCAGTACATCTGAAAACAGGTGCAGGATCAGGTCAAGGATGATGGCCAGCAGGATGATGAGGGCGATGGTATTCATACGTATTATGGTAGGCACTATTCAAGAATCTTCAAGTAGGGGTCAAAGCTTGAATTGTGAATAACATTTCTCTTTGAAAATAAATATATCGTCTATTATTCACAATTCAAGCTTTGACCCCATTTGCTCATAAGTATTTGCTTAACCCGTTAAAGGATACTATACCCTGACGTTACAAACGCCGGAGAGATTCAGAAGCGCCGGCAAGGTTCCGGGTGAACATTTATAAATAGGCAGGGGTATTTTGAATAGATCTGTATCGGCAGGCTGGTATTACGGCTATGTCATCGTGGCGGTGTGTTTCTCACTTCAGGCGGTGGGGTGGGGCATCTTCAACAGCCTGGGTGTTTTCTTCAACCCGCTCATGACCGAGTTCGGCTGGCCCAGGGCCTTGGTTGCCAGCACGATGTCCATCGGCATGCTCGTATACGGGATAACCGCCATTCTACTGGGACGTTTGAGCGACACCTACGGCCCGCGGCTGACCATGACCATATGTGGCCTTTTCCTGGGGAGCGGCTTCATGCTCATGTCCAGGGTCACGACGATCTGGCACATGTATTTTGCCTTGAGCCTGCTTGCCGGTATCGGTGTCGGCGGAACCGATGTCGTGCTACTGTCCACCACCACCCGCTGGTTTGTCAGAGCCCGGGGGCTGATGATCGGCATCGTCAAGGTGGGGACCGGTATCGGGATGCTGATCATGCCGCTGTTGATCAACTATCTGGTCAGTAATTATGGCTGGCGCAAAGCATTTTTTTGTCTGGGAGTTCTCAGCCTGGTAGGATTTGTTATCGGGTCCCAGTTTTTGGTGCGTGATCCGGAGAAAAAAGGCGTGGCTGTCGACGGCATAGCAGGAGAAATTTCGCTTAACGGACAGGCCGTTGAACAGGGGATGAAGCTGAATCGGGCGATGCGAACATGGCCGTTCTGGACCATCTGTGGGTCGTATTTTATCATTATTTTCTGCTTGAGCACCATCCTGATGCACGTCATTCCGCATGCCATAGATCTCGGGATCTCATCAGCCAGTGCGGCCAATATTCTGGCCACCGTCGGTGCCATGAGCATTGCCGGACGCTTTATCATGGGGGGGGCGGGTGACAGGATCGGCAACCGGATGGCCCTGATTATCTGTTTCGGCTGCGTTACCCTGGGTATGGCCTGGCTTCAGTTTGCGGACAATCTCTGGATGCTCTATTTTTTCGCATCGGTGCACGGGTTTGCCCATGGCGGTTTTTTTGCCCTGATTGCACCTATTCTGGCAGACTATTTCGGCACGCGCGACCATGGGGTGATCCTGGGGATCGTCATTTTTTTTTCAACCCTGGGCGGGGCCATAGGGCCGATTCTGGCCGGCTATATGTTTGACGTGACCGGCAGTTATGGGCTTATTTTTTTAATCCTCAACGCATTGAGTGTGGTGGGCCTGTTCGCTGCGTACTCACTCAGGCCTGCAAAAATAGAAAGCGTGGAATGATAACATTCCACGCTTTTTGAACGGACACTGTTTTCGAATATATTTCTTAACCCTCGGCCTTTTTTTCGAGTTCATCCAGTTTGTCAGGCTCCGAAACGGCAATGTCCACCAGCGCCTTTGGGATGGAACTCTGCTCGCACATGACCCTGATTTCCTTCTCCACATCGCTGAATTCCATGATATCGCGAATGGATTCGATGTGTTCGAGCATCTCATCTGCTGGTATGTCTTCCAGCTTAGGCCCTGAAGCCGCTTCCTTTTTCCGTGCTGCTTCCTCTTCCGCCAGTTTTTGTTTTTCCTTTAGCGCTTCTTCCATGGTCTGTTTGACAGCATCGATCACGCCCTGGTCAACTTCAGCCATTTCGATAATCAATTCTTCGGCAACGTTATTCTCAACGAGGTGCTTGATCTTTTCTTCGTTGGACTTGCCCTCTACCGCCTCGAGCAGTTTCGTTATTCGTTCCCTTTCGGCGCGTTCCTTTTTAATGTCGTCTTTCACCTTGTCCAGCTTCT
>JAFDAT010000186.1:762-8411 GCA_019313725.1 Deltaproteobacteria bacterium | reverse complement strand
ATTGATGGCCGGGCCGAATATGGTGACCCCGGCCTTTTCGCACAGCTTGACCTGCTCGTGCGGGTAAAGGCCTGCCAGGCGGACACCGTCGTACTCGATCTCGGCGTGCATGCCCAGGATGAATTCACCGGACATCCCCATTTCGATACCCATGGCCGGGTATTTTTCATGCAGAATTTCGGCAGCCTTCAGCGCCGCATAAAATTCGGCATCGCCCGATGCGGCGGTGGTGTCGAAGTTGATGCCGTCGGCACCACCGAACTCGTACAGCTGACTGCCGACATAGACCATGTCCTTGATGGCATATTCCACCATCTGGGCATAGGCCTCACGCGCCTCGTCGATCCTGTCCATGGGGATCAGATCCATGGGGTTCGGCACCGGCCCGTCTGGTACGCTGTAGAGCCCCAGGTTAGGCATGGCCCCGTAGAAAATCGGTGCGATGGTGGAAAGCACCGCCTGCTCCATATTGGGCTTTTCGTAGATGACAACGTGTTTGCACTGCTTGAAACTGTAGTCGATGTGAGTCAATTCGAGCGTGTCCGCACCGAAAGCGCGCTCAAACAGCATCAACTGTTGAAATTTGCTCACCGGGATGTGAGCCCGTTCAATTTTGGAGGTCTGGTTGTCATAGGATAAACAACAGGTCTTGCTGTCTTCAACCCCCACGACACGGTCCTTTCGCCGGTACAACTCCATCAGGTACTCGACTTCATCGCTGGTCAGTGGTGAAATTTTGGCCCGATCGGCCGCATCCTGTGTCCCTGTCTCGAGGTCCTGCTGGACTTCAGCCTCGGTCATGTCGACCCGATCACCGTCGCCCATTCTGGCAACTATATTTCCCATATTTATCCCTCCTCTGCACTGGAATAGCTTCCCCGCTGGAGCGGGTTTCTTTCCTGTTAATTGCTTCACATCATCGATACCGGGTACTGGATACCAGCCCCTACATCCATCGAAACCCGGAAGCCATCGAGCATCCAGAAACCTGTAGCCAGTATATTACATCCGGGTACGTTGGTTGTCGGGGTCGTAAGGCGATTTCAAATACACGGTTGCCGGTATCATCTTCCCTTCCACCTTGATTTCGTAAGAACCCGAAGAGACCCATTCAGCGGTCAGACCGTCAGCATTTTTGATGTAGCCCATGCCCACGGCGCACCCCAGCTTGTGCCCGTAAGCACCGCTGGAGATTTCACCGACGTGCTCACCGTCCCTGAATACAGGCTCGTTGACGTAAAGGAGCGGCTCGGGATCGTTCAGGGTGAACATCACCAGCTTCTGTTTCAGAACGGCATCTTTCGCCTTGAGCAAGGCATCCCTGCCGATGAATTCGCCTTTGTCAAGCTTGCCCCCGAATCCCAGGCCGGCTTCGTAAGGATTTTCGTTGGGGGTGATATCCGATTCCCAATGCCGGTAGCCGGTCTCCACACGCAACGAGTTCACCGCCTGCATGCCCACCAGCCGGAGGCCAAATTCTTCTCCGGCTTCCATGATGGCATCGAAGACACCCTGTACGAAATTGGTGGGGATATACAGTTCCCAGCCCAGTTCACCTACGTAGGACATGCGCATGGCCAGCGGGCGGGCGTAGGCCACGTCGATTTCCCTGGCTGTCGCGTAGGGAAACCCCTCGTTGGAGAGGTCGTCGTCGGTAAGGCGGGAAAGCAGATCACGGGACTTCGGCCCCATGACCGCCAGCATGGCATAGCCGTGGGTGACGTCCGTGATGGTTGCCACGGCATCCTCCGAAATCAGGCGGCGGATGTGATCATAATCATGAATGGTGGTGGCGCCGGCGGTGACGATGAAGAACGTCTCGTCGGCAATCTTGGTTACGGTCACATCGGTTTCGAACCCGCCCCTTTCGTTCAAGATGGGCGTGTAAACCACCTGGCCCACGGGGGCGGCCATATCGTTCGAGCAGATCCGTTGCAGAACGGTTTCGGCATCACGGCCCTGAACCAGGTATTTGCCCATGGAAGTCAGGTCGTACATCCCGACGCCGTCTCTGACAGCCATGTGCTCTTCGGCCTGGTAGGGAAACCAGTTCTGCCGGTGCCAGCTGTATTCGTGCTTGGGCTCCACGCCTTCCGGTGCAAACCAGTCGGCCCGCTCCCATCCCGCAATCATACTGAAGCAGGCGCCATTATCCCTTAGACGGTCATGGATGGGCGTACAGATGACCGGTCGGGCCGTGGCTTTCTGCCGGTTCGGGAAATGGTGGTGGTAAAGCACCCCTACCGACTCCTTGACCCGGTCATGGAGATATTTTTTGTTGCGCTGCCAGGGAAACCACCGCTTGACATCCAGGGGCCAGAGTTCATATTCCGGGTAGCCCTGGTCCATCCATTGGGCCAGAGCGAAGCCGGCGCCGGCGGCGCTGGCGATCCCCACCGAATTCATGCCGCAACCCACGAAAAAGTTTTTAACGCCCGGCACCTCACCGATATTGAAGCCCGTATCCGGCGTAAAGCTTTCCGGCACGACTTCCAGGTGGCGCACCTCTGCATCCTGAATGTCGGGAAAACGGATAAAGGCGCACTCCAAGCAGATCTCGAACTGATCATAGTCTTCCTGGAGCTGGGTAAATTTGAAATCTTCCGGTATGCCCTGCATCCCCCAGGGCTTGGATACCGGCTCGAAAAGCCCGAACAAAATGCCCCCCATCTCGGACTTGAAGTAGGAGTAGCCATCGAAGTCACGCACACTTGGAAACACTTCCGGAAACCCCTTGATGGGCAGGGTTACGGCATGCATGTGTTCGGCTGCGTGCAAAGGGATGCTCACGTTGACCAGGCCGCCGATGTCACGACCCCACATGCCCGCACAATTGACAACATACTCGCAGGTGATGTCACCTTTTTCCGTGCTAACACCGGTGACAGCACCGCTTTTCAACTTGATATCGGTCACTTTGGTGTGCTGAAATATGCGGCAGCCATTGTTACGGGCTCCTTTGGCCAGCGCCTGGGTCGTGTCCTCCGGATTGGTCTGGCCATCTTCGGGAATATAAAAGGCTGAACTCAGGTCATCGACAAACAGGGCCGGGAGCATTCTTTTGGCTTCGGCAGCGCCGATTTCATGGGCTTCGATACCGAAGGCCGCTGCCGCTGCTATTGCCCGGGTCCATTCCCGGCGCCGTTCTTCATCACGGCAAACCGTTATCGAACCGGTCTTGACATACCCTGTGGACACACCGGTTTCCGCTTCCAGGCTCGGGTAAAGCTGGGTTGCATATTTGGCCAGATCGGAAAGCTGACGATTTTGACGGAGCTGCGTAACCAGACCTGCCGCCGCCCAGGTTGTACCGGAAGCCAGTTCCTTGCGCTCGAGCAGGACAACGTCCTTCCAGCCGATTTTGGTTAAATGATAGGCGGTGCTGCAACCAATGATACCGCCACCGATAATGACGACCTGCGCATGTTTGGGTAGTTGTTCCATAATTTTGATCACTCCATGTATGGGACTCAATCTTGTTGTTCGTGAAAAATAATAGTAGATACCCGGGTCCAGAGGGCGTGTCGAAGATCCCGTCCTGCGGGGGCACTGGATGCTCCCTGGAAGGGAGTATCTACGCCATAACATATGAGTGTCTAAAGTGAACTAAAGTGCCTAAAGTTAAGGAATTCTATCTTTTTTATAAATGGCAGCGCGTAGCGATTCATCCGTCATGAAACCGTTTGCATACGACCTCGATGAAAAGGAAATTAAAAAGGAGCGCCGCAAGGCCAGAGATCTGAGGGCCTCCCAGTGGTGGAAACGTCGATGTGCCAAAGGGGTGTGTCACTATTGCGGAAGGGCAACGCCGCCCAAGGAGCTCACCATGGACCACATCGTTCCGATTTCAAGGGGCGGCAAGAGCACCAAAGGCAATCTTGTTCCCTGCTGCAAAGCCTGCAACAACAAAAAAAAGCAGCTGCTGCCCATGGAATGGGAGGAATATCTTACAAATCGGTGATCATTACTGCAGACTGTAGAAAAGGGAGGGATAGCGCTCAAAGCAGATGGGTGAAAAACAGCTGAAATTTTTAGAGTTTGTACCTCTGATTTTATACATCACCTTTGCAAGGGCCGTTGGTACCGACATTGCGGGACCCCAATGGAAAGTATCTTTCGTAATTGGTGGGGCCGTGTCCACGTTTGCCCTCATCGTACTTCTGCGCAATAAGAATTTTATTCTCAATCGCATTACGCTGGGCGTAAACCTGTTTTTCATCAGCGGCACCCTGGCCGTTGTCCTGCGATTGGATTCGGTTTTAGACCTCTACTGGCGCTTCAATCCGGCCCCCATGTTCGCCTGGGTGATTACCGTTGGGTTTGCTGCCACGCTGTTCAGCCCCCATGGGTTTACCGGCACCCGGAACATGGACCGCAACAGGATGTACCTGCATTCCGCACTGTTACTGACAGCTGCCATCATCGCCATGGGAATCTCTTTGTTTTTCCAGGGAAAAATTGTTTACGCGGACATTTTGCCTTTTATCGGGCTATTCATCGTCAACGACAGACTACAGTCCAGATCTAAGAATGAATCCAGTTCCACGGCCTCACACGGAGGATGTCATGCGAACAGAAAATGAGATAAAATACCTCATGAAAGCCATCGACGCCTTTCAAAGAAGGCTCCTCGTGATCTCCCCCGACTTTCAAATCCTGGCTGCCAACAAACCCATCGCTGACCTCCCGGATACCGAACTCGTCGGACAGTACTGCCATGAAATTTTCTATGACCGTTCTTCTCCCTGCAACAATTGTGCGGTCAGGGTCGCCTTGGAAGATAAACGCCCATCATTATGCCCAAAACCGGAGACGCTCCTGAATCAAGGGCTCATGCCCTGTTATTATGCCTACCCCATTTATAACAATGGCGAAATCGAAGCTTTCGTGAGCATGGACTTCGATATACCCACCATCGCTCTTCTGGAAGAAAAACTGAAGCGATCCAACGCGTTTCTGGAAAATCTGCTGCAGAGCGCCGTCGATTGCGTCGTGGCTGCCGACATGGACGGAAAAATTTTTCTGTTCAACGAATCCGCCGTGGAATTGTTCGGCTACACATTGGAGGAAGCCACCGGCAGCTTGAATGTCAGGAACATCTATCCGGGCGATGGTGCCTATGAAGTGATGAAAATCCTGCGGGGTAAAACCTGTGGTGGCAATGGCCGGCTGAAAACCTTCCACACCCGAGTACTGGCTAAAAACGGAGAACAAATTCCCATCAGTCTTTATGCGTCCATTCTTTTGGAAGATGGGCAAGAAATCGCCACCATCGGGTTTTTCCATGACCTCAGGAAACGGATCAAAATCAGGAAAGAGCTGGAAAACACACAGGTACAGCTTCTGCAGGCTGAAAAAATGGGTTCCCTTGGAAAACTGGCCGCCGGTGTTGCCCACCAGATCAACAACCCCCTGGGGGGCATCATCCTTTTCGCCAAGTTGATCCTGGAAGAATATGACCTGGTCGAGGGTGCCAAAAGCGACCTTCAACGCATCCTTAAAGATGCCGACAGGTGTCGCAATATCGTAAAAGAGTTACTTGAATTTACAAGACAAACACGCCACCTCATGCAGCCCAACGATCTTAATAGAGCCCTGCAGCGGACCCTGTTTCTGCTGGAAAGCCAGGCCCTTTTCCAGAACATCAAGGTCAAGCAAGACCTGCTTACAACCCTGCCCCTGGTTATCTGCGATGCTCAGCAGATGAACCATCTGTTCATGAACCTTATTCTGAACGCGGCCCAGGCCATGGACGGCAAGGGAACCCTGGCCTTGAAAACCACGGCAAACACGGATCGAAATCGCGTACGTATTGAAATATCAGATACAGGCCCCGGTATTTCAGATCACGTATTGCCGCACATGTTCGATCCTTTTTTCACCACCAAAGAGGAGGGCAAGGGTACCGGGCTCGGCCTGAGCCTGGCCTACAATATCGTCGAAAACCATGGCGGGTCAATTTCAGCACAAAACAGACCCGCCAAAGGCGCCAGTTTCATTATCGAACTTCCGATTGCTCAAAAAGCCAAGCAAGGAGATGAACGTGGGAAATAAAATTGAAGCATTGCACATACTTGTCGTAGATGACGAACGGGATATTCGGGAAGGTTCGCAGCGAATCCTGTCCCGCATGGGTTTTCAGGTCAGTATGGCTTCGCGGGGTGACGAAGCGCTGAAAATGCTTGCCGAGGTTCCGGCCGCCATCATGCTGCTGGATCTCAAAATGCCGGGTATGGATGGTATGGAGGTCCTCACCCGCGTGCATAAAATGGATGCCGAGATCCTCGTCGTCGTCATAACCGGTTATGCCACTGTCGAAACCGCCATCCAGGCCATGAAACAGGGTGCCTATGATTTCATACCCAAACCCTTTGAACCGGACCAGCTGCGCATCATCATCAACCGTGCCGCTGAAAAAATCCGCCTGAAAACTGAAGCCCAGAAACTGGCCCGGGAACAGCATCGAACCCTTCTGGATCTTGCCATGGAAAAAAGCCGCATCAGAACAGTCATCGAATCGCTGCCTAACGGTGTCGTCGTGACCAATAATGCCGGTCAGGTTGCCCTGATGAACCCTGCTTTCAAGCACCTTATGGGTTTGAGCAACGAATTCGAGTTCGGACAACCCATCGATGCCTATATAAAAGACCCGGGGCTTTGCGAACTCATTATGGACATCTCCAAAGGAAAGCACATCGGTCATCGGAGAAAAAAGCCAGTGCCTGGGGGCCGTCGTGAATCTCGTCGATATCACCGCCATAAAAGTTCTCGACCGCCTGAAATCTGAATTTGTTGCCAAAGTGTCCCACGAACTGCGTTCACCACTTTCCACCATACACGAACAATTGGCGGTCGTACTCAATGACATGGTGGAGGTGGCGCCCCGGGATAACCAGAAAATCCTTGCCCGCGCCAAGGAAAAAACCCATGGGCTTATTTCCCTGATTGGTGACCTTCTGGACCTCTCTCGCATCGAAGAAGGTGTGATCTGCACAGAACCCAAGCCGGTTAAAATTGATGCGCTACTTGAAGATATTATTCAATTTCTCCAATCCAAGGCTGCGTCCAAAAAGCAGAGCATTGGGCTCAAACGCCTCGCCGCCGACATACCGCCGCTTCAGGCAGACCCCCTGGCACTTGAAAGCATTTTTGGCAACTTGATCGCCAATGCCATTAACTACACTCCGGAAGGGGGCACTATCAAGGTTCAGGTCGACATTGCCGGCATCAACCTGCGCGTCAAGGTGGTAGACACGGGCTTCGGGATAGAAGAGAAACATCTGGACAAAATTTTCAACCGCTTTTACCGGGTCAAGACCGACAAGACCCGCTTTATTACCGGTACGGGACTTGGACTGCCCATCGTCAAAGAACTGATTACATCGCTGAACGGCGTTGTCGATGTGGAAAGCGTGCCCGGCAAAGGAAGTACATTCACCGTTCTTCTGCCGGTCAAAACTTGAGGCGGGTGCCGGACGCTTCACTACGTATGAGGCCGCCATGCACACTGGCAAGAATTCTAAGCGCAATGCGGGACGCATGCAGTAATTTTACCATGACCGGGGATTCACGAGTTACTGCGTGGAAAGGGCATCGATGAACGCCTGGGGTGGAACCTGCAGACCCGTCCAGAGCGCAAGGGTGCGCCT
>JAFDAT010000186.1:0-735 GCA_019313725.1 Deltaproteobacteria bacterium | reverse complement strand
TTTTTCCCAGAAATTTTCAGGGCGATCATAATTCAGGTCCATGACCAGTTCACAGTCCGGCATTTTCAAATGGTTTACCAGTGCTTCCATTTCGGGCGATTCGTCCGCATTGGAGACCGAGGTGGCATTGACAATGAGGTCCACCGGCGGCGGCCTTTCCAGTAATGATGTCAATGATCGTGCTTCACCGCCGAAACGGGCCACGATGTCTGACGTGCGCTCTGCATGCCGGCCGGCCACATAAATGGCTTTCGTCCTCAGCCAGCTCAAAATAAAAGCGACTGCCCTGGCCGCCCCGCCCGTCCCGAAAACCAGGGCTGACTTTCCTTCCACATCGAAACCGACCTGGTTCAGTGCATCCATGATGCCGATGGCATTGGTGTTATAGCCCTTCAATTCGCTGCCGTTGCGAACAATGGTATTGATAGCGCCAATAATATTGGCGCCTTCGGAAAGAATGTCCAGGTGCGGTATCACCGCCTCCTTGTAAGGTACGGTCACATTGGCACCGGCGATATTGAGAACCCTGATGCTCTGCAATGCCTGGCCCACATCTCCCGGGGCCACATGAAACGGCACATAGGCGCCCTTGATACCCATGCGCCGCAGAACCGTTGAAAAGATGGCCGGGGACTTCGAACGATAGGCCCGCTCGTCACCGATGATGCAATATACCTTCACAGTTTTTTCGTCTCAGAATAAATAATTTTATAAGAGCCAAGGGCAAACAGCGAA
>JAFDAT010000185.1 GCA_019313725.1 Deltaproteobacteria bacterium | reverse complement strand
TCAGCAAGGCGCGAAAATGTAGGAATATCAAGCATATTTCGAGTTTTTGCAACGCTGCTGAGCGGGATGGATGGGCGCTGAAAATGTGAAGTTATTTTTTCGCGAGCCCTTAGTTGAGCAGTAGGCTTATCTCTGCGGATTTTTGAACTGGAGCAACACAATCGACACGACCACCATCACCCCGCCCACGACCTGGAGGGGCGCCATCATCTCCCCCAGAAACACGGCCGCTATCACACCTGCCGAAATGGGTTCCAGGGTTGCCGTCAGGCTGGCATGGGTTGGTTTGATGCGCCGGATGCCCTCGAAGTAAAGACCGAACGGAATAATCGTGCCAAAGGTGCCCACAAACCCTATCCATGCCCATTGAATTGCCGTGTATGGATGGAAAATGGCGTCCAACGGAGGGTACAGGATATTCCACATGAGGGCCGCAAACAGCATACCGTAAAATAGCACGGTCCAGGGCGTGTATTTCCGCATGCCATGCTCACTGAAAATGGAATACACCGCAAAGGCAATGGCCGCCAGAAAACCGCCGCCTATGCCAACCCTGTTCAAAGACAATACCTGCAGGTTATAGGCCCCGACCATCAAAAAACACCCGATCAGGGTCCCCGACACAGCCACCAGACTTCCGGCACCCAGTTTGCGCTTCTGGACAAATACGGCATACAGGGCCACGAACACCGGACCGGTGTAGTGGAGAAGAATTGCGGCGGCCACGTTGATTTTAGAAATGGCGAACAGGTAAAAAAACTGTGCGGAACCGATGCCAAAGATGCCCAGGCCTGCAAAATAGGGCAGATCTTTAGTGGATATCCTGAGCAGCGCGGCATGCCTTACGAGAAGCCACAGCAGCAGCCCGACACATGCCAGAGTCGTCCGCAGTTGAATCAGCTGAAAGGCCGTGATGCCCGCATTGAAGAGGAATTTCGAAGCGTTTCCGGATACGGCGAATAATAGCGCTGCCAAGGCCACATAGAGGTATCCCATCTTGGCTTCATACTGCTCATACCCTGCATTCGTCACGCGGCTACCTGCCCCCCCGGAACTGTGTTCGCTTGTATGTCTGTCGCCTGTGACCAACGGTGAGAACCAGAACAACTATTTTCTCGTCCTGTATATCGCAGAGAATACGATAGTCTCCAACGCGATATCGCCATAAACCGGCATGGTCCCCTTTTAAAGACTCACCAAAGTGCCGTGGGTTTTTGCAGCCTTCAATCCTATCGTTCAGCCAATCGAGAATGCGCCTTTGGACAGGTCGATCAAGTTTTTTCAGCTGCCGTTCTGCTATATTTCCTATCCTAACCGTCCAAGCCAAGCTCTTCCCTCAACTGTTTAAGCGGCTTGGAGCTGCTCATCTTGGATAAAGATTTTTTTGCGAGCTGAAAATCCTCGTCATCCTCCAGATATCGGATAATGGCCTCCCGAACCACAACACTCCGGTTGCTGCCGCGGGCTTTGGCCAGCAGATCCAGGTCCCTCTCGAGTTTTTTGTCTAAACGTATCGCCAACATATCCAATCTCCCTCAATGCGGTAATACAATGTATAACACCTTTCAGGGCATGTCAATCTCAAATAAACAGCTCCGGTTTCACACCCTGCAAAGAACACAGTCTCCCCTGTCGTGTGGCCATCGCAAGGAGCAACGGGTACGAAACCGGAGCTGTTTATTTGGCTACCATAGCCCGCATCATATCGCCGGCATTCTCGGCATGGTCTGCGATGGCGCCGATGGTTTCGGCCAGTCTCACGATGTAAAACACCGTGACCGGATCCGCGTCCATGCTGAACACCTTTTTCTTGATGGTGTCCTCAACCCGGTCGGCTTCACGCTCCTGGTATCTGAGCCTGGTGATGATCTCCTTGACCACCACCCGCTGGCTCTCGGCATAATTCTTAAAATATTCTCTGGCCTCGGTTACCATTTTGCTCATCTCGTCGATGGGGTCGACCACAGCATCCACGAACGTGCTGAAATCTGTCTGCAGTTCTTCGGGTATGGCCGACTCCGGCCGGAAGGAGAGCCAGTCCAACGCATCTTCCACGGCGTCGAGAACGGAATCCTGTTCCCGCAAGAAACGAAAAAGTTGAAATTTGTCCACCGGCATGAGCGTGCCTTTGGGTATGTGCCCGCGAATCCGGCGCTTGACGGCATCGGCTTTTCTCTCCATCTGGATGATTTCCTGCCGCAATTCATCGAACCGGCTGCATTTTCGAAGTACACTACACTCCACGGCGTGCTGGAAAACGCCTGCGCAGTCCTTGACGATTTCAGCATGCTCCTGGAGGCCTTCAAACGGTGACGTCACGAACATGGATATGAAAGGTATTCGCATAACCAACTCCTCTAAATTTTCATGCTGTGTCGTGTACAACAACACGTGAAACATGATTGGTCCTGAAACAATTCCATAATCATCTGAATACAATACATGAAAATTTATGAAAAAAAATTAATAAGGTAAGGATTTTCTCCCCTTCCCCCGGAAGGGACATTAACTAATTGCTAATGGTATACCATTCTTATGATCTTGAAGATCACCATGCTGGTTATTGCCGAGGCAGGAACTGTCAACACCCAGTAAATCATGATTTGAAAAATAACCCTGAAATTGACCGCCTCGAGTCCTTTTGCCAGGCCCACCCCCATCACGCCACCGACGGCGGCGTGGGTCGTGGATACCGGGAGCCCCATCTTGGAGGCTATCAGTACGGTTGTAGCGGCAGAAAAATCGACCGCAAAACCGCGTGTGTTGGTAAGCGTGGTTATTTTTGTCCCGATGGTGGTCATGACCCGATTGCCGGCCATCCCGATGCCCAGGGCAATGCCGATGCCGCCGAACATCAGTAGGAATATGGGAACCGGCACCTCTACACCGACGGTCCCGGTTTTAACCAGAAAATAGATGACAGCCAGCGGTCCGATAGCGTTGGCCACATCGTTGGCACCCTGCGCCAGGGCCACATAACAGGAGGTTCCGATCTGAATCCGGCGAAAGATGCCTTCCGCGCCGCCGCCCCCGTCCTGCGGGACAAACTTTTTCAGCAACATCCTGCCCACGAACCCCAGTACCAGTGCCACGGCCACGGCAACCATCAATGCCATCGGCATGGACAGGCACAATTTCTTGCCCAGAGGTGTTTTGAACAGGAACGAGAGCACCACCACAAAAATCGCGGTACCGATAAAATAAGGCGAAAAGCGTATGGCCTTTAAATATGGCTCTTTTCTGGACAGGATAATCCGGATGATGATCTTGAACATTACAAAAGCGATGATCATACTGAATACCGGTGAAATCACCCAGCTAAGGACAACGGCCCCCAATTTGCCCCAGTTGACCATGCCGAAACCGCCCGCCATGATACCGAATCCGATCATGGCGCCCACGATGGAATGTGTGGTGGAAACCGGCAGCGAACGCCACGTGGCAAAACTGACCCACAGCGCTGCCGCCAGCATTGCGGACAGAGCGCCGGCCAGAGCCAGGTGCGGGTCGGACATCACCTCGGTGGAAATAATGCCCTTACGAATGGTGTTGGTTACATGAGAGCCGATAAATGTCGCCCCGACAATATTCAAAATCCCGGCGATGAATACGGCCTGGCGGATAGTGATGGCCTTAGCACCCACGGCCGAAGCCATGGAATTGGCCACATCGTTGGCTCCGATGTTCCAGGCCATGTAAAACCCGAAGGTGAAGCCCAAGATCAGAATAATCGTTTCAGCAGTCATCAATCCGCTTTAAGCCTGTTTTTATCCAATGCAACATTTTACGAACCCGATTCCAGCATAATCCTAATATTTGAACGGTTTTTAACACGCAGGCTGGATATTATCAATCCAAATATAGAGTAGAAATAATTGGTCATTAATCGTCATGTATCAGCACTTAAGAACTTAAAATAATAGATATTGACTAATACCGACAGACTTTATAGACCGTACGCATAAAAAGCGGAGGTTCAATTCAAGGAAAAGGATTGTCGATATGGAAAACTTGATGTCTACAAAGGAAGTTGCCGCCTTTCTCAATGTAAACGAAAAAATGGTGTACACGCTGGTCGCCGAAAAAGGCCTGCCGGCAACTAAAATCACCGGAAAATGGCTCTTCCCCAAACACCTCGTGGAACGGTGGGTCGAGGCCAATACAAGCAATTTCCCCGAACCGACCCAGAAGCTCCCACCGTATCACGGCCTGTTGATCGTCGCCGGAAGCAATGACCTGCTCCTCGACAAAGCCATTTCTCTCTTCAACACCATGAATTCCGAGCAGATTGCCGTTTTCGGTAATCTGGGAAGCATAGGCGGGTTGAACGCGCTGCGCAAGAATCTCTGCCACATCGCTTCAAGCCACCTGCTCCAGGAAAACGACGATGACTACAACTTCGCGTTTGCATCCAGGGAACTGGAAGCCATGCCGGCTGTCGTCAACTTCTGCAGCCGCGAACAGGGCATCCTCCTGCAAAAAGGGAACCCCAGGCAGATCAACACCATAAAGGATCTCGCAAAGCCAGGCATCACCATCGTCAATCGCTCTCTGGCCACGGGCACGCGGCTTTTGCTGGACAACGAACTTCGGGAAGCCGGCATAAAAGGCGAAAAAATCAAGGGGTATCAAAACATCGTCAACCGCCACATGGATGTCGGACTTGAAATCCTCGCCGGAAATGCCGATGCAGGACCCGGCATACGGCCGGTGGCCTCTTTACTGGGCCTCGACTTTATACCGCTGCGCTGGGAACGGTTTGACCTGCTGATTGCCAAGGATTGTTTCTTTGACCAGGGTGTTCAGAAATTTCAGGGACTGCTGCATGAAAGCGCCTTCAAAAAACTCGCACGATCCCTGGATGGATATGACATCGGCGACGCCGGCAAGATGGTGTTCCCACAATAAAAAATGGCCCCTTGAATTATAAAAATCCAAGGGGTCATTTTTTATTGTTTGGCGGCTTCGCCGCTGAATATTTACCAGACAAATCCCAATGCCGTCAAAGGCTATAGCTGAATTCCGTTTTTCACATGAATAGATTAAGGGACTCCATCGAAAAAAAGTTCCAGGCAGCCGGCTTGTGGTTGTATGGCAATCCCTGCAAAACGCTGTCGATCATGCTGGCCCTTGTTCTGTTCCTTACCTTCCAGATTCCCTCCATTACCATAGACACCTCATCCGAAGCCCTTCTGCGGAAAACCGACCCGAGCCTTCTTCAGTACAACGCCTTTCGCGACCAGTTCGGCAGGGCGGAGCTCATTATCATAGCGGTCGAACCTCCCGATATTTTCAACAGAGGCTTTCTGACCAGGCTCAAGGCCTTTCACGAAGACCTCGAAAATGAAGTCCCTTATCTTCGCAGGGTCACCAGCCTGATAAATGCCCGGCAAACCCTGGGGGGGAACAATGAACTCATTGTTCGTGATCTGCTTTCGGGATGGCCGGATAGAAATATTGACCTCGACAAGCTCCGCGATGTGGTCATGCAGAACCCCTTTTATTCCGATTATATTATATCCAACGACGGCAGCATAGCCGCCGTCATTATCGAAACAGAAGCAAGTGTCCAGGTAGATGATAACAGTGAAAACATCCTGGAGGGGTTCGACGATGAAGAACCTGAACCCCGAAAACCCGATGCCGGCCAACGCTATTTCTCCGAACAGGAAAACCGCGAAGTCGTCAAAGCGATCAACCGTGTCGTCGCCAAGCATCACCGCAACGATTTTATCCTGACGGCATCAGGGGGCCCGGTCATCGTCTATGCCTTCAACCAGGCCACGCTGAAAGATGTCCAAAGATGCATTGTGCTGGCGCTCCTGGCGGTTTCCATATTCCTGGGAATGCTCTTTAGAAGGCTGTCCGGCATCCTGCTGCCCATCATCATCATCGTTGCCACCCTGCTGTCAACCATAGGTGTTATGGCGCTTCTGGGCACGCCCATCAAGATTACCACCACGATCATTCCGGCTTTTCTTCTCTCGGTAGGTGTCTGTGATTCAGTCCACATCCTGGCCATTTTTTACAGGGAACTGGCGCGCAACAGGAAAAAGGATGCGGCCATCGCGCATGCATTGGGCCACTCCGGCCTGGCCATCGTCATGACCAGCCTGACGACGATGGCGGGTCTGCTTTCCTTCCTGGCTGCCGATTTGACCGCCATCGCGGAAATTGGCATCTATGCCGCGACAGGCGTCATGCTGGCGTTTGTTTACACCGTCCTTCTGCTCCCGGCCCTTATCGCACTGTTCCCTTTGAAACCGACCACCTGGAACCCCCCCAAAGGGCTGAACATGGAACGGCCCCTGGCAGGAATTGCGGCCTTCTCAACAACCCACGCCTATAAAATCCTGGCGGCGGGATTGGTTCTTTTGATCATCTTCGTTCCCGCAGTTTTCAAACTCAAATTCTCGCACAACATCGTACAGTACTTCCCGGACAACAACCCCTACCGCCAAAACCTGAACTATGTCGACGCGCATCTCAACGGCACAATTACCCTGGAAATCGTGCTGGATACCGGCCGCGAAAACGGGCTGTACGACCCATGGATGCTTGACCGGATCGAAACCTTCAGCCGGCAGATCGAGAATTTCCACCAGCCCGAAATCCACGTGGGCAAAGTATTTTCCATCACTGACATATTAAAAGAAACCAACCAGGCTCTGAATGAAAATGACCCCGGTGCTTACCGCATCCCGCAGGAGCGCGATGTCATCGCCCAGGAATTTTTTCTGTTTGAAAACAGCGGTGCCGATGACCTGGAAAGGATCGTGGACAGCCGGTTCAGCAAGACACGCATCACCATCAAAACACCATGGGTCGACG
>JAFDAT010000551.1 GCA_019313725.1 Deltaproteobacteria bacterium | reverse complement strand
CGGTCGAACCCTGCGTGGTTACCTGCGTCCGGAGGGTCGTTGAGATCCAGCGACCGGGTTGTCACTGTGGATATGCCGAGATGCATCATTTCCGACCTCAACTGGCTCAGCTTTTGGCGGTTCTTGTCCACGGCGATGATCCTGCCGTTGTTTCCGATCAGCTGCGCAATATGGCCGGTTTTGCCCCCCAGTCCCGCACAGGCGTCCATGATTCTTTCACCGGGACGGGGGGCGAGAAACAGTGAAATCAGCTGATGTTAGCGATGGGAAGCTTGGGGTTGACAAATGAAAGGCCAACAGGAGAACAGCGCGTGAGGGTGGCGCTTTCCGTGTCCTGCACCAGGGAATTAAGCAGTTGCTCACGATCTGTTTTTAAATCGTTGACCCGCACCGTGATCGGCGGAATGGTGTTGATAAAGCTGCACAGGCTACGGCATTCTTCTGGGCCGAATCGTTTCAGCCACCGTTCCACGAGCCATTCCGGAAATGAAAGGGTTGCGGCGATGGATGCAACCGGGTCCTTGCTGAAAACCGGAAAGGGCACGTTCGTGTGGGAGCTTCCGGCTTTTCTCAGCATAGCGTTGACGAATTTCACCACATAAGGCTCCGCTACGGACTTGGACAGTTCTACAGAGGTGTTTACGGCAGCGGATACGGGGACGCGGTCCAGAAAAATGATCTGGAAGAGGCCCATGCGCATGATGTTCAGCACCTTGGGATCAATGCGCTGGATTTTGATGTTGGAAAAATGGTCGATGATCCAGTCGATGCGTCCTCGCCAGCGCAGGACCCCGTACACGATTGTCTGAATAAAGGCGCGGTCCCGTTTCGAAGGAAAACGGCCATCGGGCAGAATCTCCGCCATGACAGCATCCAGGGGTTTCGATGTCTCATCGAGTATATTGAGTATTTTAAGTGCGTTTTGGCGGGCGATGTCTTTCATAATTCCTCAACCTTGTTCCCGGCGCAATGTGGCAACCGCAGAGAAAGTCTTTTGTCAGCAGACATTTTCCGGAGGCCCCCTGGATTTCTTCAAGTACCAGCGCGCCCTGCCCGGTGGCAACCCTCAATTCACAGGGGAATCCCACCAGCACGGTACCGGGATCGGCAGTCGTGTCCATGTCGAGATATTGAGCCGTGTATATCTTGAGGCGCCGGTCGTCGCAAAATGTAAAGGCACCCGGCCAGGGGTTTACCCCGCGAATAAAGCTTTCTATCTCTTTTGCGGGGCGCGTCCAGTCGATTCTGCCGTCCTGCTTTTTCAGCAGGGGGGCATACGTTGAATGCCGCTCATCCTGGGGGACGGGTGACAGGATTCCCGTCGCCAGTTTGCCCAGGGTTTCCAGGACCAGGTCTGCACCCACATCCGCCAGCCTGTCGTGAAGGGTTCCGGAGGTCTCCCTTTCGCCGATTTCTACCGGCTGTGACAACAGCATGTCGCCGGTATCCAGGCCTTCGTCCATGAACATGGTGGTCACACCGGTTTCTTTTTCCCTGTTGATGATAGCCCACTGAATCGGAGCCGGTCCGCGGTATTTGGGAAGGAGTGAGGCATGCAGGTTAATGGCGCCCCTGTCGGCGGCCCTGAGCACAGCTTTGGGAATAATCTGCCCGAAGGCGATGACCAGTAGAAGATCGGGATTCAGTTTTAAAATGGCCTCGGCGAATTCATCCGTCTTAACGGACTCCGGCTGGAAAACCTCGTATCCCAGTTCCAGGGCAGTCGATTTTACGGGCGGGGCGGCCAGTTTGCGTCCCCGTCCTTTTTTCCGGTCCGGTTGGGTTACGACCATGAGAACTTCATGTTTACTCTCATGCAGTGCTTTCAGAGCCGGTACGGCAAAGCCGGGGGTTCCCATGAAAACGATTCGGTATGCCTGTGAATTTTCGATGCTATTCATCCCTTTTCATCTGTTTTTTTATACGGCGCTTGTAAAACTGTCGCTTCAGGGAACTGATGCGATCGATGAACAACGTCCCTTGCAGGTGATCGATTTCATGCTGCAGAACGATGGAGAGCAGGTCATGCGCTTCGATACGCACCTGCTTTTCATCGGAATTATAAGCTTCCACAATGATGGAGGCATACCGTTTAACGTCAGCCCGATAATCGGGAACACTCAGGCAGCCCTC
>JAFDAT010000184.1 GCA_019313725.1 Deltaproteobacteria bacterium | reverse complement strand
TAATAAAGCAAAGGGTGCCTTCATTGCCGATGATGACATGACGAATATCCGGGCCGGCAGCCCGCCTGGGAATGTTCTTGATGCGGGTAATACCGCCGTCCGGGAAAACCGCTTCCACGCCGACCACCATCTCCTCGATACCGCCGTAAAGGGTCGAAAACTGGCCGATGCTCCTGGTGGCCACAAGCCCGCCCAACTGCGCCACGGGTTTGGATTGGGGAGAATGACCGGTGGTATACCCTTTTTCTCGCAATTGGTCATCAAGCACCTGTAGAGGGACTCCGCACTGCACGGTGGCCTGCATATTTTCCGTGTAGATGCTGATAATCCCGTTCATACCCGATCCATCGATAACGATGGTGTTTTCCAGAACCGTCTCAAGTCCGCCTTCCGTAGCCGTATGACCTGTCCTGGGCACGACATTGATCCTGTTTTCATTTGCATATTTCATAACGGCAGCGACTTCCGCCGTGCTGTTCACGTTGACCACCGCTGCCGGGAAAGGCAGTCTGAAAACGCCATGGAAGGCTTCAAACCGCCGGAAACGATCGACACTGCTCTCTTTTAGCACCTGCGCATCGGTGACAACCTGATCTTCACCGACCAATTCAGTGAGCGCCGCCGCAATCTGTTCCTTTTTTAAGGACATTATTCTTTTCTCCTCTTAAGATGGTGATGTTGCGTCTGTTAAACCCAACCCGGATAACCGGAATTGAATATCCAATAATCAACATCCAACGCCCAATTATCAAGTTCCGGCAGGGCTGAAGCCCTGGACTACATGGTCCTAAGTCGAGCGTTTCGGGTTAAAGACTGGCTCAGCTTTCTCCAGGATACCGTCGGTGAAGCGGGTAATGTGCTTGTATACATTATTATTTATCTCTCTGTACCTGAAAATGTTTACTTCCACGGGCTGAAACATTTCTTCAACCCTGACCATTTTTTCGATGGCCATGTCGAACGTATCGTATGCGCCCACAGCCACCGCAGCACAAATAGCCGCACCCAGCCCGGCAGCGCCGTTGACAACATTTTTAATCGCCGGAATGCCGAACACGTCCGCAAATATCCGCATGAACAGATCGCTGCTTGAACCGCCGCCGGACACGATGACCCGGTCAAGATCGATGTTCAATTCAGCGCACATGGCATCCATGTGGTTATGCATGGTCAGCGCGATGGCTTCCAGGATCGAACGGTAGAGGTGCGCCCGGGTGTGACCGGCATGAAAGCCTATCATAATCCCTTTCCTGAACGGCTCATCCGGCGGCGCCAGCCATTCCGGGACGGTCATCAACCCATCGCTGCCGGCGGCTATATGCCAGGCTTCCCGGTTCAAAACCGACTCGGGAGAAATGCCGCTCATCCGGGCTTCGTTCATCAGGCCTTCACCGAACAGATTCCTGAACCAGCTGACGGTCCACATGCCCTGGCGTATACCGCCGCTTTCATACAAATATCTGTGGGGTATGGAAGCCATGTTGGTAAAAAAATATTCGGCATCCTTTATGTTTTTCTGGCCATAGACCATGCCGCCGATATAGGTGCCCAGTGACACCAGGCCGGTTTTTCCGGGCAGCAAGCCGGCGCCCAACGCCTCCACGGCCTTGTCATTGGCGGTGGCTACCACCGGAAGACCGGCGGGAAGACCGGTTTGTTGGGAGGCTTCACCGGTGACATACCCCAGAACCGACCCGGGCATCACAAGCTCTAAAAGGTTTTTCCTGGGTACATTGAAAGTATCCAGCACCTCTGGATCTTTACTCCACTGCCAGGTATCTTTGTCGATGGGCCACATACCCTCGTAATTGGCAGCGGTATCCTTGAAGCTCCCGGTGAAACAGTGGGTGATATATCCGGAGCTCGTGGTCACATATCTAACCACCGGGTCGGTGAATTCATAGGGACTGGCCAGGCGCAGATCCATCCAGTTCAGGACCGGTGAAGCCAGGCTGCCATCTTCTTTCAGGCAGGCACGGCAGCAACGAATCGTGCAGAGCCCCATCCCCAGAATCGATTCGAGGTCTTCCGGAAATTGTGCCATGGCCTTTCGGCTGGCCGCTGCGATGGAATCCCACAAATCATCGTCCGGATGTTCGGCGACACCGGGCCTGGGCATGTGCATCGGCTTGAGTTTCTGTCTCCCCTCACAGACAACATTGCCTTCCAGGTCGAAAATGATCACCTTGGAACTCTGGGTACCGCCGTCTATGCCGATGATGTATTTTTTTTTCATTATCTCTGCTTTGCCTGCTGTGTATGCGAATACGGGGTTACCGCACCAGGTAACCACCGTCCACTACGAGAATATGGCCGTTGACATAATCCGAGGCCCGGCTCGCCAGGAAAATGGTCGTACCCATGAGGTCCATTGCCTCCCCCCAGCGGTTGGCCGGGATATGGTCGAGAACCCTGCGGTTGGTCTCCGGATCGCTCCGGGTCCGCTCTGTTATGGCTGTGGCGTAATACCCAGGCGCGATGCCGTTGACCTGGATGTTGTGCTGGGCCAGTTCATCACAGTAGGCTTTGGTAAAACCTGCCAGGCCATGTTTAGTGGCGGCATAGGCTGAAGACCACTGACCGCCCAGAAAGGAGAACAGAGAACAGATGTTGATGATTTTCCCGCTTTTCTGGGGAATCATGAACTTGGAGGCTTCGAATCCGAGTTCAAAAGCTGCTGTCAGGTTGACACTCACCATCTTGTCCCATTGCTCACGGCCGAATTTTTCGACTTCGTCCAGAATGCATATGCCGGCGCTGTTTACCAGGATGTCAATGGATCCCAACTTGCCGACACAGGTTTCAATAATGGCCTTGGGAGCTCCATCCGCTGTTATGTCTGCCTCCATGAATTCATAGCCGACGCCTTCGGCTTCCATCAGCTTCCGGGTCACACCATCGTCTGCCACGATACTGGGAATAAACAGATTGGCCCCCGCTTTGGCCAGGGCCAGGGAAAATGAGCTGCCCAGTCCCGTGTTGCCCCCGGTAACAATGGCATTCTTATTCCTTAACGAGAAAAAGTCCATGGTGAAATCTTGAATGTCCATTGTGTTCCTCTCATTTTAATGCATTATTGTTTGACGAGCATGCGTGTCTCATGCTTCATTGGCGCCGTCAAAGGTGAAAAATTTCAGCAGTTCAGCCATCACGGTTTTGTAATCATCGATGACAACCACATCTGAACTTTTGATGATGCGAGCCAGGGGATCAGTATTGATGGCAATGATGAATTTACTTTTTTCAATCCCCGCATAAAAGGCGGCCGCCCCGCTCACCCCGGCGGCGATACAAATCTCCGGCTTGGCAATGGTGCCGGAAACACCGATCAGCCGGTGCATGGGCCCCCAGGCATTCAAGGCCACTGCCCGGCTGATCCCGAATTCGGCGCCCACGGCATCGGCCATATTTTTCAGGAACTGAACATTTTCCTTATTCTGCAGTCCTCTGCCGCCGACGATGAGAAACCTGGGGTTTTCAAAATGTTTGGCATGTTCCACCGGGATCCAGTGAAAATCATGGGCACGTATCCCCTTATTCAACCCGGTAAAGTCGTGTTCGGTAACCACCAGGTTGTCCCTGGCCCTGATCGGCAGCCGGTCAACACAACCTCTGGCCGGGGAGAGGCAAAAGGGACGCCGATCCAGCCTGAATGTTGCCAGCACATGGTCGACATAGGCTGTCTTCTTGGCGATCACCCGGTCTCGGGTACAGTCGATATGCTTCACCTGAACAAGGGAAGATCCTTTTTGGCGGAAGGCCCAGCGGACGGCAATTTCTGAACCTGCAAAACCGCTGGGAAAAAGGTACAGGTCTGCATCATCGCTGTATTCAATGCGTGCCAGGGCATCCAGAATGCTTTCGGGATGGTAACGGTCAATACGGACGAGCTCCGCACGTTGCGTGGGCACAAGGCCAGGCAGTGCCTTCCGCTCATCTTTTTGTGAATAAAAAATAATCGTTGTGCCATCACTGGCCTCAGGATCAAGAAACCTGGAAATAAAGCCATTGAGCTCCTCGGCCTGGGCTCTGGTGTGGGATAAGCACCCATTGATGATGCACTTGAATTTCAAAGTGGCTACCCTCCCTTCATTTCTGGGACAGCATAGGTTTCAGGTGCTCCTCATACAGCACCCTTGCTTTTTCTGCTGGGTTTTTCCCTTCAATGATGACACCGGCCCGGGCGTGACGAAGGATCTCCAGACCCGTGAGCGTTTCGGTTTCAACCGGCAGTTGGAAATCTTCCACGGACAGGACGTCTACAGCCTTTTTGCCGTACTGCATACGATCTCTGAGTGTTGGAACTCTCAGGCTTGTGCACGGTGCATCCCCCACGGAAAAAACACAGGGCGTACGGATTCTTTGCCGGATATGACCGTCATCCACCTGGTGCGTCACCATCAGGTGGTTTTCATCGGCCAGTTCGATGTGGGTAGCCTGGGAAATACATGGCCATCCCAGCATTTCCGCCACCAACAAGGAGGTTTTTGCATTTTCACCAATGTCGCTTTGCCTGCCGAGAAGCACCGCATCCTGGGGACTGTGGTGAAGAACGTACTGGCATATAATGGCAGCGGTTGCCGCCGGTCTGAAGCGAAGATCCTCCTGAGGTTCGATGCGCACCGCCTTTGTAAACCGCAGGGCATACAAGGTTTTCAAGATGGCCGTCGCGCCACCGCCGTCCACCGTCAGGGTACTGAGCTCCACGTTTGTGCCGAGCGCCTCAGATGCATCCCGAAGATTCAAGGCTATTTCCAAGGCACTTTCATCGTAGGTGTTCAGGGTGTTTTTCACAAAACTTGTATCGATCTTCAATTTCTTATCGACGGCCCAATCTTCGTCAATGAGCATTTCTACATCGGGCGCCGCTTTGAAACACACCAGAATTCTCATTCAGCTCTCCAGGGAAAATATAGGGTTACCCGAAAAAACGTACCAACCAGGGACATGGGTGGGCGCCATCACGTTTGTTTAAGCGGGCGCAGACACCCGATGAATCCCAAGCCAGTCAATGCCAGTACAAGCAATATAATGAAAGCTAATTGATAAGTACCGTTCTTGTCAAAAATAAAACCAGTCATCCAGGGACCGATGGAACCACCGATGGCACCACTGAACCAGATGAGCCCGAAAAGAGCGCCGTGGGGGATCCGGTGCCGAACAGTTCGGCTACGGTGGGCGAAATCACGGTAAAGAGGCCTCCATGGGCAAACCCATAGATAACAGCGAATAAAAACAGCATCCATATATTTTTGGCAGCCAGCAGCAACGCCAGGCTTGTGATCAGCAGGATGAGGCATAAAATCATGGTGCGTTTTCCCATGGCAGCCCTGCTCCTATATATGACCTCTTGCCGTGGTCATAATTCAGTTTTGAATGAAATACAAGAATGGTGAAATAAAAAATTGAAGGACGGTCAGGTGAGCGTAAAATTCAGTGTTGAATACGCTTAAGTTTTTTTATACACTTTGGGCAACCCATTTTCTTACTTCTAAAAATGGATAGTTTTCAAAAATACCAAAACCGGGCAAAGATTTTACTTTCATTTTTAAAAAAACAGGCGTGTAAATACCACAAAGAAACTTGGTCACATTTACCTCGCTGAACCGCTCCCCGGCTGCCCGAGCAAAGTCACCGGCAACATCGCTATAATCATATTCCGCCAGGGGCTTCAAGGTTGTCGTCTGTTTCAGAATCGCCTTTCCGTGTTCACAAAATGAACAGTGCCCGCAGCGCTCATTTTCAAGCCTTTCGCTAAAGTATCCGGCAAGTTGTTTGCTGAGACAGGCATCGCTCTCAAAAAAATCTACCATGCTGTGTATTCTTTGAATTTCGAGGCGTTCCTTTTCCTTGAACAGGACATGCATTTTTTCGGTCAGGCCATCGGCATCAAACGCCTGGGTCAGAATATCGTAAACGTCCACAGACTGTCGGGACTGCAGTTCGATCCAGCCTTTCTCATCGAAGTATTCCAGAGCGCTCACCACGCGCGGTCGGTCGGCGGCATACCCTTTCAGGATGGCCGGGATATCGACCGTGGTCCATACCTTCTTTATCTGGCAATGCGCCATGAGCGCGGCGACAAATTCCCTTCTCTCCCCTTCAAAATGCTTTTTGATTGTTTCCGGACCTGAAATATATTTGAATTCATAGTCCTCAAAATAGGAAAACTTGGGCTGGATAACCTTTTCCATGGCCAGGTAAACCAGCAGCGTCCGCAGGGGCAGCATCCTGATGTTCAGTTCGTTTGAAAGCCTGGTGGCTTTTAATTCCCAGGTAAACCCCTTGTTCTCTATGATGATCTCAAGCAGATTTCGAATCGCCGTCTTCTCGGGTGTATCACCGTAGATAAAATTTTCCAGGACGTGAATGCTGTCCCGATTGGCCAGCACCTCGCACAAAGAGGCTTCCCCGTCCCGCCCGGAACGACCAATTTCCTGGCTGTAGTTTTCAATGGACTTGGGCAGGTCGAAATGAATCACCCGGCGGATGTTTTTTTTATCGATACCCATCCCAAAAGCTATAGTTGCAACCACACAGGATAAGGTCCCGCCCATGAATTCGTTTTGAATCCGCTCCCTTTCAACGGTCTGCATACCGGCATGGTAGGCATGCGCATCGATGTCATGCCGGCCAAGAAATTCCGCAACCTTTTGCGCCGTTTTCTGCAGGGTAACATAGACAATAGTCGGGTTTTCCGGGGTTTCCCGGATTCTTTTCAGCAAACGATCCTCTTTTTCGGAAGCAGGGACAGGCGATACCTGCAGAAAAAGATTATCCCGGTAAAATCCGGTGACCAAAACATTTTCTTGCATAAGATCGAACTTGGCGCACATATCGTCGATAACCCGCTCGGTGG
>JAFDAT010000550.1 GCA_019313725.1 Deltaproteobacteria bacterium | reverse complement strand
GGCTGAAGTCACCCTATAGTTGCATAAACAACATGGCAAAGTATAGATAATGAGCTGTTATTATATACAATATCATAGAGATACCATCATTTCCTGGATATTCCCTCAGACGCCTTGACTCTGAAGCCCTCCGGCTTTTGCAACACTGGGGATCGCCCAGATTCGGCCCGGGTTTTTCCGACAGAAAAAGAAAAGGAGAGAATATGACAAAAGCAATAGTGCTTGGCGGTTGCGGTGCCGTTGGAAGCAATGCGGTGAAAACACTGGTGAAGACGGATACTTTTTCCGATGTGGTTATTGGCGATTTCAACATGGAAAAAGCCAAAAAAATGGTCGCTCAACTGGGCAGTAAATTAACAGCCGTGCATATGGACGCTGCAGACAGAACGAGCATTAAAAAGGCCATCACGGGGTGCGACATGGTGGTGAATTGTGTGGGTCCGTTTTACAGCACCGTGGAGAACATTCTGGAGACGGTAATCGAGGCGGGAATTAATTACGTCGATGTATGTGACGATCCCGATGTCACTCTCAAAATATTAAAGCTGCACAAAAAAGCAGTAGATGCGGACATCCTGGCCCTGATCGGCATGGGAGCCTCTCCGGGCGTCACCAACCTTCTCGGAAAATTAATTGCCGATGACTTTCTCGACGAGACCGATTCCATAGACATCTTTCACACCCACGGTGGCGAGCTCATCGAGGGGGAAGGTGTGATCGGCCACCGTTTTCACTGCATGAGTATTGAAATCCCCATGTTTCTTGATGGAGAGCTCAAGTATGTCAATTATTTTGAAGAAGACGGGAAAGCACTCCGGCAGGTAGTTGATTTCCCGGTGGTGGGTAAAGGCATTCCGGTATTTCCCTATCCCCATCCGGAGCAGTTGACCATGCCGGAATATATCAAGCTCAAGCGGGTCACCAATAAAGGCTCTGTTCTGCCCATAGAGTACTACGAACTCACCTCGGAGTTGTGCAGGATGGGGTTTGCCAGCACGGAACCTCTGGTGGTGAAGGGGCAGGCAGTGACACCTTACGATTTCGCGGTAGCCTATATTATCAAAGAGAGAGCGCGCTTGCTCAAAGAAACCGGATTCGGCTCCCAGCGGGGAGCGATGAGTGTGGTTGTCAAAGGCAGCAAGGCCGGGAAATTGCAGGAATACAGGGTGCATCTGGTGTCATCGGACAAGGCTCTTGGCGAGGGTACGGGTATCCCTGCAGCTGTGGGGGCACTTCTGCTCGCACAGGGGAATTTAAAGGGTAAAGGCGTCCTTCCGCCGGAAGCTTGTGTTGATCCCAAGGTGTTTATCGATGTGGTAAAACCATTGATGGATATGACCGAAGGTGAGGATGGCAAAGATCCCGGCAGCAGCATCATCTTCGAGCATGTGGATGAGAACGGCAAGGTTACAGTGCTTGATTTTTAATCTCTAACTGGGTCTAATTCCCCGCGGCTTGCTGGGAATATATTATTTTACCCCTAACGATTGAGCTTCGGGACACGACTTGCCCGCGTTCCATGCAACGATTTGTTGGATCTTGGTTTCATCGCTATCGAAATCGCTATCGGGATCGGGATCGAATTCTGGGTTCCCACTTAAGGCCGTTGGTCCTATTTGATACCCAAGCAACATAGCCTGCCAAGGAGTTGTAAATGCCCAGCTTTTCGTACCAAAGTGTCATATTGTTTCGATTTCGATAGCGATTCCGATTTCGATTTGGATTATGCAGCCCAACAGGATAATATCGCGCGGCTTGCCGCGCGGAGATTTCATAGAATACGGTAATCTTCTAAGTTCATGCCGCAATGGACCGACAGGGCTCCTGAAACAGGTACGTATCGATCCATCTTCAAATGGGGGGCCCCCGACCGGTTCAAACATCCCAATCCAGGTTTTTATGCGTTGTTGAAGGATGAACTGGGGGTGACGGATGCAGATTTCCAAAAAAAGAGTAACGAGGGCAATGCGCTGGTTCAATGCAATATCCCCATCGGCCTGTCAAAAGATCAGATCCACACATTCAAAACGATTGCCGGTGAAGATAACGTCGCCATGGATGCTTATGCCAGGGTGAAGTATTCAAACGGCAAAAGCGCCGAAGAAATCATGAAACTGCGGCGGGAAATCGTGGATGACCTTGCTGACCTGGTCGTGCATCCCAGACATAAAGAAGACGTTAAGCATATTGTGGCGTATTGCAACGAGCAGAAAATACCCATTTATGTCCACGGGGGCGGTTCCTCGGTAACTATGGGCTTCCGGTG
>JAFDAT010000183.1 GCA_019313725.1 Deltaproteobacteria bacterium | reverse complement strand
ATGTCCACGCGATTCTCGATGGCCGGGACACGCCACCTCAAAGCGGCATACATTATCTTAAAACCGTGCAACAGCACATGGCCGAAAATGATTTCGGTGTGATTGGATCCATCTGCGGCCGCTATTATGCCATGGACCGTGACAAACGCTGGGAGCGGATCGAAAAAGCGTATTGCCTGTATACGCACGGTCAGGGAGTGGCGGCAAAAAATCCTTTAGAGGCCGTACAAGATGCCTATGCAAGGGGTGAAACCGATGAATTTGTCAAGCCCATCATCCTGGAAGACGAAAAAGGCATCTCCGCCGGCCTGGTCCGGGATGGCGATGGCCTCATTTTTTTCAACTTTCGGGCCGATCGTGCACGCGAAATCACCCACGCCTTTACCGATGCTGCATTTGACGGTTTTGAAAGAGGCTCGATCCCGAAGTTGTGCCACTATATCTGCATGACCCTTTACGACGAGTCCCTTACCCTGCCCGTGGCCTTCAAACCCATTCATCTCGACAACATCCTGGGTGAAACCATCAGCCGCAACCATCTTCGACAGCTTCGCATCGCCGAAACCGAGAAATATGCCCATGTCACTTATTTTTTCAACGGCGGTGAAGAAAGTCCATTTAATGGAGAAGACCGCTGCCTGATACCCTCACCGCGAGATGTGGCCACCTATGACCTCAAACCTGAAATGAGTGCCCTTGAGGTCACCCGTGAAGTCCTTAAGCGCATTGAATCGGATCAATACCAGTTCATCGTCGTAAATTTTGCCAACATGGACATGGTGGGCCACACGGGTATTATGGAAGCGGCGGTAAAAGCCTGCAAGGTCGTAGACAGCTGTGTAAAGACGATCATCACTACTCTGCGGGCCAAAGGGTGGACCGCCATGGTCACGGCCGACCACGGCAACGCGGAAAAAATGATTGCCGACGACGGTACGCCTCACACGGCCCACACCCTGGGACAGGTCCGGTTTATACTGGTGGACGATGAACACCCGTCCGCAACATTACGACCTGGTAGCCTGTGCGATATTGCCCCCACGATTCTCGAGGTAATGGGTCTCGAACAACCACTGGAAATGACGGGGCAATCGCTGCTGAAGTGAAGACAATAGATCCATCTAATGAGCAGTAAATTCTAATCGCTAAACTTCCAAATACTAAACAATTCAAATAACAAAGAACCAAATACATAAACGGCAATCGGCAAAAAACAATTTCCGTATGTGCCCGTTTTAACATTTGAACATTTGTACTTGGTATTTGTTTAGGGTTTGGAGAATTAGAGTTTAGAGCTTTATTATCATAAATATTCGGAGTTGCGCCATGGCAGACAATTTACTAACCGATTATGTCACCGGCCAGAAGGTCCCCAATGTGGGCGCCGAGGCCAATCGGCAGGCCATTGAACGTTTCCTGGTGGATAACAAGGGTTTTAAGAAGCAGGATATCCAAGTGAATGTACCCATTCAGATGGATATCAAGGGGCTGGCATACCGGTCACACGTGGATCTCGTGATAACGCTCCACGGGCGAAAATTGATGGCCATCAAGTGTGCACCGGGGTCGCTTGGCTCCAGAGAGAGAGAAATCGTATCGGCCGCACGTCTGTTGGATGCCTGTCCGATTCCCCTGTCGCTGGTATCGGACGGCAAATCGGCCATTCTATTGGATTCGGCCAGCGGTAAAAAAGTGGGTGAAGGCATGGCCGCCATTCCATCACGAAACGAATTGCTGAGTCAATTCACGGAGATCGTTCTTCCACCACTTGCCGGGGAACGCAGGGAACGTGAAAAGCTGATTTTCAGATCCTACGACAGCATGAATGTTAATGTCATACGATAAAATTTACCCATAAGCGAAAATTGTTTGTTCAATGTTCGCTTATGAGCAAATTTTATCGTCCGGCCACATCTTTGCTGCAGTGCTTACAGATTTTGGCCTTTTTCTTAATGATTTCCGCGCAAAACGGGCATTCCCGGGTATAAAACCGCTCGTGAATCTTGCTGATGGCGTTTTCCAGCTGCTCTTCAATCAGACGATTGCCTACATTAAGGTTCCGCAAGGGGTCTATGGCCTCCAGTTCGCCGATATCACCCAGCATTTCAGCCGCTTTCAGCCTTACACGTGAGGGCTCGGTAGGATCGAGCACGATCCTCAAGGCAGTTTCCGCATCTTTGTCGACATAGCACTGGGCTAGAATTGAGAACCCCTTTTTCATGGCTTCTTTCAGCATCTCTTCCTGCAGCAGCACCTGGTCGTCGATGATCTGGCCCTGCCCGCCGACGGGGCTGAAAACCGGCATCAATTCATACTGGTCGGTTCCGGGATAACACATGCGCCTGTAGGAAGCCGTGTGGCTGTAGTTTTCTTTCAGATGGTCCCATCCCTGCTGATACGCCGAACACTCATCATTAAAACAGACGTACAGGTAAGGCGAACCCCAGCCGAGGCCGTCGCTGAAATTGATGGGCGGGACCTCCCACAGACTCATCTCCTTGCCGCAGTCGCAACACACGGGTTTATCCTGGGCCATAATTTTTTCCAGTACCTGTTCTTTTGTCTCAAACATGTGCTTATATCTCCATTCCCGGTTGCCGGACGCCGTTTTTCGTCAGAAAATGGCAATCAACTTTTATTCAAAATTAATGCGTGATTCCAATATTGTTCACAAAATAATCCCCTTTTTACCATTGTCAATTGTGAACGAAGCGCGCTAAGTTGACAACATGACCGGACAAAATCCACTGATTACAACCTTGCAGGAGCTGAACTACCGCCGGACGGCAAGCGCGCTTTCTCTCTGGAAGGGGGAACATCCGGCCATCGAACCCTATCGGCTGTATGAAAACTATGAAGATTTCCTGAAATTACAAACCCTTGAAAAGATAGATCGTGTTTCCAACAGCTCCGCCCGTACACGGTTGAAACATGCCTTCATCGACCACTATCTGCAGCAGATACTCATGCCCCATGAAACTGAAACGCAGACATGGATGCGTGGAGGGGTCGCCATCATCAATGACCAGCGGGTGTATTTCAAAGATATCATTCACTGGTGTCAGCAATCCAGCACCCACGCAGATCGAAAGGAACTTCAGAAAGAAACCGGGCCGTTGTGTAAATTCTTCAAACCGTTTGCCCTGAATTACTGGGGCATTCTGCTCGACATTCTACAACGGCAGTTGGGCTACAGTTCCTACATCGACTATTGCAGCGAAAAAAAGGGCATCGATTACGGCCAGTATTTCACTTTTTTCCAGGACCTGCTCCGGAAAACCGACACGCTCTATTTCCAGGCCATGCAGGTCTGGACAAAAAGACGGTTCAAGCTTCCTATAGACAGCCTCAACCGCTTTGATGCCATCAATCTACTGGGACTGGGCGAGTTCGACACCATGCTTCCCAGGGACGCCTTAGACCGATCCAAACAATTTTTTAATATCTGGAAGATCGACCTGACCAAGGTCAAAGGTCTTTTCCTTGACATTCAAAGGACGGACAAAAAAAGCACTCAGGCCATGAGCTTTCTCTTGCGTGTTCCCGGCGAAATTCACATCGTCATAAATCCGAGTGGCGGGTGGGTTGACCTGGAAACCCTGTGGCATGAACTCGGACACGGTTTGTCGGCGGCCTTCACGTCACCCCGCCTGTCCATTGTAGATCGGGAGTTGTCTACCTCGTTCAGCCTGTCGGAATCATTTGCATTTCTGCTCCAGAATGCTTCCATGTCCACTCTGTTTTTACATCGACACCTTCAATTGTCCCTGGATCAAGCCCGGGAACTGCACCGCTACAAAATGCTGAAAGATCTTGCCGTCTTTCGCCGCTATGCTGCTAAATTCATCGCTGAATACCGAATGTTTGACGACGGCAGCCTTTCAGACGGTAATCCTTATGCGGAATTGATGGCCCGGCACACCGGATTTTACCATCAGCCCGAGAGCCACCTTTTCGACCTGGTGCCGGAGTTTTACTGCCTGGATTATCTTTTAGGATGGATGGGGGAAGCGGTGATGGAAACTCACTTGCACAACAGCTTCGGAGCGAACTGGATATTTCAGCCGGCCGCCGGTGATATGCTCAAACAATGGTGGCACCAGGGCAACCAATTTGATATCGCTGGGTTTTTTAAAAGAAACCGCTTAGGGACCCTGTCAGCCGATCTTCTGGTCAAACGCTGGAAAGAGACACTTTCCGATTTCGCCTGAAAAAAATTCATTAGAAACATATGTTTCTTGCTTCGCTGTGCGCGTCTGGGTATGAAAATTTATGGGAATATCTTCCCGGGATTGAGGATGCCGTTGGGGTCGAACAGAGACTTGATGCGTTGCATCCATTCCAGGCTGCTGCCGTGTTCGGCAAGCATGTATTTTCGTTTGCCGATCCCCACCCCGTGCTCACCGGTTGCTGTTCCGCCCAGGGAAATGGCTTTCGACACCATGCGTTGACTTATCCGGTCGATGCGTTCCCAGTCACCGGTTTCATCTTTGCGGCCGGCCAGACAGAGGTGCAGGTTGCCGTCCCCGGCGTGGCTGAAAGCATATCCTTGGATACCGGCGGCATCCGCCTCCTGCCGTGCCATTGAAATAATGTCGGGGTAAGCAGTAATCGGCACGGCCACATCGAGAACCTGGATGCGGCAGTCGGTATGGGCCCGCACAACCATTTCACCGAGTTCATGCCGGGCTTCAAACAAGCGGTTGCGCTCGTCACGCCCGAGGCCGGGACTGAAGGCCAGGCTGCCGTTTTCTCGGCAGATCTCCTCGGCCATGCCCATGATTTCGGATAGGTAAGCAATGGACGGCCCGTGGAACTCCAGGAAAAGTGTCGGCGACAGGTCCAGCCCCAAAGCCTTTTCACGGTTAAACAGTTCAATACACGCCGAATCCAAAAGTTCCAGAGCGGCCGGGTTCAGCCCATACCTGACGATGGCGGAAACGGCCTTGCCGGCGGCTTCGACGGAAGGAAAGGTCACCACGGCCGCGGAAAACTCTTCCGGCAGGCCCACCAACCGGAGTGTGGCCTCAACAACCACGCCAAGGGTTCCCTCCGACCCGACAAAAAGATGGGGCAGGTCATAGCCCGAAGATGTTTTGGATACGCGTCTGCCCATTTCCAGGACCTCACCCGAAGCCAGCACCACGGTCAGTTTCAGAACATAGTCCTTGGTCGAACCGTAATAAACCGTGCGCGTGCCACTGGCGTTGTTGGCGATCATGCCCCCCACCGTAGCCCTGGCTCCCGGGTCCGGAGGGAAGAATAGCCCGGTGTATTTGAGATGTTCGTTCAGGTCCTGATAGATGACCCCCGGCTGGACATCCACCTGAAAATCTTCCTCGCGGACATCCAGAATACAGTTCATCTGCGAAAAATCTAGAACCAGACCATTCTTCACGGGTATGGGATTGCCCTCCAGGCTGGACCCCGAACCCCAACCCACCACGGGCAACCTGTTGTCGTTGGCATATTTCAATATCTCCACCACCTCCAGCCGGTCTGTGGGCCAGATGACGGCCTCCGGCAGGCACCCCCGGTGGTGTGACTGATCCTTGGCATGCAGTTTCAGGACCGACGCCCCGGTTGAAAAACGGTCGGCCGCAACCATTGCCTTTAAATCCTGTATGTGGACGGTACTGAGGGGATTAAAATTCACGAATTACTCCTTTCATAGATACACTGAATGAAAAGGGTTACTTTGGGGGTCATTTTCAACTGTACTTTTTAATAACGAACTGTCAATGAAGCACTCAGGCCATATCAATCAGTTATGGCCATCTGTTAAGGCGTTGATGGACCGAATGAATCATATTTTTACTTCGTTGTCTCTAAAAATTTTGTCCCAAAATATTTTTAAGCATTAATAATTAAAGAGAATACTCAAACACTGTTTTTTCGGCCCCGATCAAGGCTGCGGTACTGGATCGCCTCGGCCACGTGATCGGATGTAATTTTTTCCCGATTCTCCAGGTCGGCAATCGTCCGGGCAATTTTCAGGATACGACTGAAAGCCCGGGCAGACAATCCCAGGGTGTCAATGGCCGATTCCAGCAGGCGGTGAGAGTCATCACCGATCATGCAGTGTCTTTTAAGGTGGCGGTTGTGCATCTGGGCATTGCAGAAAATTCTGGTTCTGCGGAAGCGTTCCGTTTGAATGTCACGTGCGCCAATGACGCGCAGCCTGATATCGGCTGATGACTCCGACGATTCCGTGGATCCCAGGTGTTTGTAGGGCACTGCCGGCACCTCGATGTGAATATCGATGCGGTCCATCAGGGGCCCACTGATTTTTGAAAGGTAGCGCTGAATCTGATGAAACGTGCAGCGGCATTCGTGTTTCGGGTCGGCGAGATATCCGCATGGGCAGGGGTTCATTGCCGCCACAAGCATAAAGCTGGCGGGATAGGTAATGGTGGACCTGGCCCTGGAAATGGTGACATTGAGATCTTCCAGCGGCTGGCGCAGCACTTCCAGGACATGCTTTTTGTATTCGGAAAGTTCGTCCAGGAACAGGACGCCGTTATGCGCCAGGCTGACTTCGCCCGGACGGGGAATATGGCCGCCCCCGATCAGCCCTGCATCCGAAATTGTGTGATGCGGAGAACGAAACGGCCTCCGGATGATAAGCGCCTGATCCTTGTCCAGCATTCCCACAACGCTGTAAATCTTTGTGGTTTCAATGGCTTCAGTAAAGGTCAGCGACGGTAAAATTGTTGCCAGACGTTTAGCCACCATCGTCTTGCCCGACCCGGGCGGCCCGATCATGACGATATTGTGCCCGCCGGCTGCGGCAACCTCCATGGCTCGCTTGACGTGTTCCTGGCCCATCACTTCGGAAAAATCTGCAGCAAAACGTTCGCTTTTCTCAAAATAGGTCGTAATATCTGTTTCCACCGGTGCAATGTCAGAAAATCCGCCCAGGTAGGCCACCGCCTGTGCAAGCGTTCTGACCGGATACACAT
>JAFDAT010000182.1 GCA_019313725.1 Deltaproteobacteria bacterium | reverse complement strand
TGGAAAGATTCACCGAGACGACTTTTGAAACCCCTTTTTCACCCATCGTGATGCCGAACAGGGTGTCGGCGAATTCCATGGATCGTTTGTTGTGGGTGATCATGATAATCTGGGATTTCTCCCCGATGACCTTCAACAGATCGTTGAAGCGAAACACGTTGGCTTCATCGAGGGGCGCATCGATTTCGTCCATCAGACAGAAGGAGGTGGGTTTTGTCAGAAATATGGAGAAAATAAAAGCAATGGCCGACATCGCTTTTTCGCCACCGGAAAGCAGGCTCATACGGGTCAGCTTCTTCCCTGGGGGTTGAATCATGTATTCCACCCCTGTCTCCAACGGATTGTCCGGTTCCGTCAGGGTCAGTTTCGCGGTGCCGCCTTCGAACAGGCGGGGAAAGACTTCTTTCAGTTTTTCATTGACGGCATCAAACGTCTTGATAAACCGTTCCTGTGTGACCCGGTTAATTCTTTTGATGACCCTGTGCAGGTCGCCAATAGCCTTTATCAGATCGTCACGTTGTTCGACCAGGAAATCAAAACGTGTTTTAAGGTGATCATACTCATCGATGGCACCCAGGTTGACATCCCCGATTCTGACTATTTTGTTCCGCAGCCTTTCCAGATCCGCTTCCATTGCCTTTATGTTCAAGGGCTCATGCTCAGGCGGGCTGGGGAATTGGAACCGCAGTTGGCCGATTTCGTGATGGTAGCGCTCCTTCAACCGGCCGGCGATATTCTCCTGCTGCATTTTTTGTTGAGAATGCTCGAGTTCGAGCAGGCGGATTTTCTGAAGGGTATCTTCCCTTTCGTTCTGGATGCCGGAAACGATGTCATCATTTTTTTTCAGTTCTCCATCGATTTCAAGATAATCGGACTGATTGATTTCAAGGGTCCGATTCAACTGTTCCAGTTCTGCATAGAGGCCGGAAAGTTTTTGTTCCTGCCGGGTTATTTTTTCTTTTGAGTCTGTTCCTTTGCGTGTTTTTACCGTGATTTCCCGGGAAATCTGCTCCAATCTGCCCAGGCCGTCCTGCCAGAACTCTTTAAGCCGTTTGAGGGTGTGATTGCTGTTGTCGAGACGGGCATCCAGCGAGGTCAGTTTCAGCTTCAAGTCAACCATGGACTGGTTGAACAGATCTGTTTCGCGAGACACGGACGCTATCCCGACGGTTGTTTCCGTAACTGCCGCCTGTGCTTTTGCAACGCGATCTTCAATGTCAGTGATGGCCTGGTTGTATTTTGATATCTCTTCATCGATATCGTTCTCTTTACCCAGCAGTTGATCCTGTTCGAGTTTGAGAATTTCCAGGTGCCGTCGGGTATGTTTAAGGTCTTCTGTGGCTTTGTACAGGCTTTTTTCTTTTTCGATCTCTTCCTGGGACAGGGTGTATTTCTTTTCAAGCTGTTTCTGGAGCGCATCCTCGAATCTGCGAACATCTTCTTCCAGCCTGCGCTGTTCATCACGGGCGACCGCCAGTTTTTTGGTCAATTCCTTTTCATGCCGGTACAGCCTTTTGATTTCCTGCTTTTTGGAGAGTATACCGGATAGTTTCTCCCGGCTGCCGCCCACCAGGACACCCTGGTGAGAGATCACATCACCGCCTTTGGTGACGATGGTCTGCAGACAGCCATTACGGTTGAACAGTTCGCGTGCTTCCGCCATATCGGCGGTGACGACGACGTGCCCGAGCAGGGCCTGGGCCACATTTTCAAATCCATCCTGGACAGAGACGTGTTTCAGGAGAAGTTTGGCAGAGGCCGGATTTTGCCGATTTCCGAATTCCAACGGCTTGATATCCGGCAGCGGTATGAAACCGCTGCGGCCTTTACCGGTGGCCTGCAGGTAGTCGATGGCGTCCGCGCCTGCCGTCTGTTTTTTTACGATAATGTACTGCAGTTGTTCGCCCAGAACCGCCTCGACCGCTGCTTCATAACTGGGTTCCGGATCCAGTATGTCCGCCATCAGGCCGATAACGTTTTCGGACAGTTTGTCTCCCAGGCCGGCGGCATCCGAAATTTTTCCGGCTTCCTGAGGCGCCGCTGCGGAAGGATTTGGCCGGGATGCCTGCATGATGGCTTTGACGCCGTCCCGGTACCAGGCATAACTTTCTTCCATCTTTTTAAGCGTTGCGTACTGGGAGCTTATCTTGTTTTGTTCCAGTTCGATGCCCTGGGCCAGTTTTACCTGCCTGGCAAAGTCCCGACTTTTTTCGGAAAGTTGGTTTTGAACACCCTGGATCTCTTCCTTGAGCGTCATGATTGATGCCCTGAGATGGTTGAGATCCTTCTCAATCACGGTGGCGCCGGCCTGCTCCGCAGCAACTTTTTTTTCTGCCGCAGCTGTTTCCAGGTCGGTTCGTTTTTGCCGGCGCCGTAAACTCTCCTTGTTGTTGGAAGCATTCTGGTAGATATTTTTAAAGCGTGCCTCCTGGGCAATCAGGTCCATGAGCGCCGATTTATGACTCTCGAGCTTGCGATTTAATTCTGCCAGGCGTTCTTTGATTTCCTCTGAGGCGTTCCTTTTTTTATCGAGCCGGGCGATGACCGCTTCTTTTTCATTGTTCACGAGGTCGGTTTCATCTTTTACCTGTTCGATTTCAGACAGGATACTCTGGTTTTTATCTTCCAACGACGTTTTGGCTGATTCAAGCTCGGTAACTTCGGAGGCCAGGCGTTCTATTTCCTGCTTCAGGTGGGCCAGGTCGGTTTCCGTTCTGTCCAGCCTGCGCTGGATTTCGAATTGCCTCGATTTTTGGCCGGATATTTTCTGATTTTTCTGCCAGCGGCGCATTTTGATCTCTTCCACGGCCGCATCGATTTTTTTAAGCTGTGAAGTGTGCTGAATATCCTTATCCCGGTGGTTTTCTAAAAGGGTGGCGGATTTCCGGATTTTAACGGCATATTCATCGTAGTAGTGCAGCCCAAGTCGGATATCGAGTTCCCGGGTGTGTGTCTTGTATTTCTTGAACCGTTCAGCCTTGCGCGCCTGGCGTTTGAGACCTGCCATCTGGCGCTCGATTTCAACGATGATATCATTGACCCGCAACAGGTTTTGATTGGTGGCGGCAACCTTGCGCAAAGCTTCCTTTTTACGATTCTTGTAGCGCGTCACGCCGGCAGCTTCTTCTATGAAAAGGCGCCGCTCCTCAGGGCCGGCATCGGTGATGGCACCGATATTCCCTTGTTGAATGACGGCATAAGTCTTGGCGCCCATGCCGCTTCCCATGAACACATTGTGAATATCTTTCAAACGGCAGGGCTGGCGGTTAATATAGTAGGCGCTCTCACCGGAGCGGTAAAGTCTCCGGGTTACATTGATTTCCGTGAAATCCTTGAGCTCTTCCGGTGCGGATCCGTTGTCATTTAGAAGGGTGAGCGACACTTCCGCCATATTCAGCGGGGCCTTTCCCCTGGCGCCGGAAAAGATGACGTCTTCCATGGATTTTCCCCGGAGCTGCTTGACACTCTGTTCGCCCATGACCCAGCGCAGGGCATCGACGATGTTGCTTTTGCCGCAGCCGTTGGGGCCCACAACCGCGGATATGCCGGCGGGAAATTCGATTGCCGCTTTTTCCGGGAAAGATTTGAAACCCGAGATTTCAAGCTTTTTAAGCTTCATGGAATGAAGAGCTCCTGTATTTTTCAGCCTAAAGGCAGAAGGTTAAAGACTGAAGCAACATACTGAATTAACAATTAAAAACCATTAATTCGTTATTGACGATTTAAAAATGAAACCATGTTTACAATGCAAAATAATAATTAATAGCCAATGGGTAATGCATAATTGTTAATGATTGTACCCGCTTTCACGTTCTGATATCATCGAAACAACTTAGCAGGAATCATTTGCTTTGTAAAGAAAAAAACACAAGGGAGAGTGTGATTGTGGCAGGAAGAATACAAGATGTGGATACAATACGTTTTACCTTTTAGGTGTTACGTTTCAGGCGGCATTCAGTATCATTGAAATTAAGATGCAACTTCTTAAAAAAGACGTTTATGGGGTTTAAAGAATTTGGTTTAAAAACAGCTTGGTCCTTTCATGTTCAGGGTTGGTGAAAAAATGTTCGGGGGGGCCCACTTCCACAATGCCGCCGGCATCCATGAAGATGATCCTGTCGGCCACCTCCCGGGCAAATCCCATTTCATGGGTCACCACCACCATGGTCATGCCTTCCTGGGCCAGTTTTTTCATGACCTCCAGCACCTCCCCGATCATTTCAGGATCGAGCGCCGAGGTGGGTTCGTCAAACAGCATCACCTTCGGGTCCATGGCCAGCGCGCGCGCAATCGCCACCCGCTGTTGCTGTCCGCCTGAAAGGTTGTCGGGGTAGGCCGCGGATTTGTCTGAAATGCCGACTTTGTCCAGAAGAAAGGCCGTTTTTTTGGCACACTCCTTTTTGGATCTTTTGCGCACGACATGCTGAGCGAGGGCAATGTTTTCAAACACGGTTTTGTGGGGAAAAAGGTTGAACGACTGAAATACCATACCCACTTCGGCTCTGACTTTATTGATGTTGGTCTTGGGATGGAGTACATCGATCCCGTCGATGATGATGTGGCCGGAGTCCGCTCTTTCCAGTCTGTTCAGGCACCTTAGAAAAGTGCTTTTGCCGGAGCCGGACGGTCCGCAGACCACAACGACTTCGCCCGGTTCAATGCTGGCCGATACATCCACGAGGGCTTTTACTTCACCCGGGACATAGAAAGTTTTGTGTATATGTTTGACGTCGATCACTTTATGGCGGTCCTCCTCTCGAGGTACTGGACAAACATGGACAGGGAAAAGGTCAGTACAAGATAGAGCAGCAGCAGCATGATGTAGAGTTCAAACGGCTGCAGGCTGGCGGTAACAGCCTCTCTGGCTGCTTTGGTCACTTCGCGGATGGCGATGATACCCAGCAGCGAAGAGTCCTTGATCAGGCTGATGAACTGTCCGGCCAGGGGCGGGAGAATACTGCGCAGCGCCTGGGGCAGGATGATGTAGCGCATGGACTGGGCATAGGTCATACCCAGGGAACGGGCAGCTTCGGTCTGGCCTCTGTGGATGGACTGAATGCCGGCCCGTACGATTTCGGTTACATAGGCGCCGGCGAAACATGAAAGTGAGGCGACGCCGTACCAGAATGCGGATAGGCGCCCGAGCCCGTAGGTGGACAGAATGTCGTTGATCACGGTACCCAGCACAAAATACCAGATGATGATCTGAACCATCAGCGGCGACCCCCGGATCAGTTCGACATAGATCATGACCGTCCATCTGAAGGCCGGATTCGAGGATATGCGGGCCAGGCCGCCGACAACCCCGATGATGACGCCGAAGATCGTGGCCATCAGGCTGAGCTCGAGGGTGACCCAGAGTCCAATAATCAGGAGGCCCGGCTTCCATTTCTCATAGGTTGCCAATATATCCCCCGGGGATATCAGCTCGCCGTCTTCCACATACACACCTTTAGCCGGCACCGTGTAGGTCTCGGATTCCCCCATACCTTTGACGGTGATGTGCGCGTCTTTACCATCCAGGGTGATGTCGTCGACTTCGCCGTCGATTTCGGATGTTATTTTGACAATATCCAGATAGGCGAAATAGATGGGCATGCGGTTCCAGCGCCAGATATACTCAATTCTTTGAGTGGAGTAGTAAAACGAACCGATGATCAGCAGAATAAAAACGACAAATACGGTTACCCAGAGATTGTAGTGAGGTGGTCGAATTATGGGTGGTTTTTTCAGGGTATTTTCCATGGTAGTTTGGCTTTATGCATTACGCGTGATCCAAAGGCAATGCCGATAAAATTTTATATATTTCAAGGATGAATAAAAAACAGGCCAGCCAGTATGGGATACAATCTGGCTGACCTGCCTGCGGCACAGCCGCATATCATAAAATGTGTAGATTTTTTTATTGGAGATCTTTTTTCCAGTCGGAGCCGATGATCCACTTGTTGTAGACTTTTTCATAGAACCCGTCGCCCTTTGACTGCCTCAGGAAATTGTTCAGGAAGTTGAGAAAGTCAGGGTCGCCCTTGTTGATGGCCCAGGCCAGTGGCTCGAATGTAAAAGGCCTGTTCAGGAAAACAGTCTTACCCATGCCCTGGCTGCCGTATAGAAAACCGCAGAAGGGCAGGTCGTAGACCAGGGCGTCGGCCTTGCCGTTGATAACTTCCAGGCCGGCCTCGGCTTCGGTTTCAAACCCCTTGTAGGTGGCCTTGGGGATGTGTTTTTTGATGGCCTGTTCTCCGGTTGTCCCCATTCTGGAGGTCAGGATGAACTTCGGATCGTTCAAATCTTTGTAGGAAAGCACTTTGCCCTCATGTTTCTTGTTGAGCAGTATGGTTTGCCCGACGACAATATAAGGGTGGGCAAAGTTGATTTTCAGGTTTCTTTCCTGGGTGATGGTCATGCCGCCCATGATGATATCGAACTTGTCGGTCATGAGTGCGGGGATGATGCCGTCCCAGGCGGTGTTGACGGGCACAAATTTGACGCCCATGGACTTGGCCATTCGACGGCCGAAATCCATATCAAACCCGATGAACTTACCCTTTTTGTCGGTCATCTCAAAGGGGACATAACCGGATTCAAAACCAACGCGCAGTTCGCCTCTTTTCAGAATTTTTTCAACTGTGGACTTCTTGGCAAGTTCGATGTCCCCACCGAATGCCGTCGTTGAAAAAATGAGTCCCAGCGCGGCAATGGTCATTAATCCCATCAATAATCCTTTTTTCATGTGTAACCTCCTTGATGTTTGGTATTGTAAAAGACAGAAAATTGATATGTTACGCTAACATAGATTCCATCTTTATATCATAACCCCTGCAATGTAAACCTTTGTATATTAAAAATCAGGTTTGAATCAACGGCTTTAGGGTTTGCGCAGAAATAAGTTCGCAGATTTTCAGATCAGCAAGGCGCGAAAATGTAGGAATATCAAGCATATTTCGAGTTTTTGCAACGCTGCTGAGCGGGATGGATGGGCGCTGAAAATGTGAAGTTATTTTTTCGCGAGCCCTTAGTCGGGACGTTCCTACATGAACTCCTTGACACCGAAGATATCGGGCGGATACTATTGACAGTTGTTGGTTCTTTGCTCATGGCTGATTGAAGGTGGAAGGTATAAGGATTACGGTGTAAGGTGTATGGTATAAGGTATAAGGTGGAAGGTATAAGGTGTAAGGTATAAGGTGGAAGGTGGAAGGTAAAAGTAGAAGGCAAAGGGTAAAAACTGAAAAGTGACAGAGTGACAAAGTGCTGAAGGAAAATAGATAAAAAGCCGAAGGTAAAAGGCTGAAAGGGTGATTGGCAATAAGTCAAACAGCGCCTTCGGACTTTAACCGAAGCCCTTGCTTGATCACTTTGTATCGCTGTCTTTTGGTCTCTTGATTAGACCTGACCCCCTAAATTAAAGACTGTGGAGGTTCATCAATGCCGGTTCTGGAAAAATTATCTATAGACAAACTGCTGGCCGACCCCGAAGTTGGGCGGGTCATTGACAAGGTAAATCCCGAGTTTATCGAGAGGACTGCATACAGACCGCCTATGTGCGAGGTATTTTCGTTTTCCATGACAATGCTGGAAGATGATGATGCCTATCGTTTCGAGACGGACCGCGAGTCTAAGCAACAACTGCCCGGCATCATTGATAACAGGGTTCAGCGCATCGTGGGGATGGACAATCCCGATGGAGATGTTGGAAAAAACTATAACCGCAAGCGCAATATCGGGGTCGTCTTTTCAGGGGGGCCCGCACCGGGGGGCCACAACGTGATCGCCGGGATATATGACGCTGCCAAAAAAGCCAATCCCCACAGTGCCATTTGGGGGTTTCTGCTGGGCCCGGACGGCATCATCGAGAACGAGGTGGTCGAAATTACCGCGGACATGGTAGATGCCCATCGAAACCTGGGTGGTTTCACCATGATAAAAACAGGGCGGACCAAGATTGATACCATCAAGAAAATGGCGCAGTCCCGCGAAACCTGTAAAAAACTGAACCTGGATGCCCTGGTAGTGGTGGGCGGGGATGATTCCAATACCAATGCAGCCTTTCTTGCTCAGGAAATGGCGGCGGACGGCATACAGGTGATCGGCGTTCCCAAGACGATTGACGGCGACATTCAGGTCCGGGACGTCAGCGGGGAGATCCTGTGTGCCATGTCTTTCGGTTTTCATACTGCCGCGCGTGCTTTCGCAAACGCCATCGGCAACCTGTGCACCGACAGCAGTTCCGACGTGAAATATTGGCACATCTGTAAGGTCATGGGTCGGGTTGCCAGCCATTTGGCCCTCGAGGTCGCCCTGCAGACCCACGCGAACATGACGCTCATCGGGGAAGACCTGGCGGATTACACGAATCGGAGAAGGCTTAAGCGGGCTGTTGCGGACAATACGACCGATTACAGCGCCTATGGCATCACCTTGCGGCACCTCTCGCGGGTGATATGCAATGGCATCGTGAGGCGGGCGGCCGTAGGAAAAAAATTCGGGGTGATCGTCATACCCGAAGGCATTCTGGAATTCGTCAACGAGATCCAGGTATTCATTCTCAAACTGAGCACCATCATTGCCGGCCACAATACGACGCATGACCGCGATTTTCACAAGACATATCCCCTTCTGGAGGACAAACTGGAATTTTTAAGGAGGATGGCCAGGCACTCGGAGGAGGACAAGGCGATTACCGTCTGGAACCGCAGGGATGATGACCTTTTCAACGACCTGCCCGCTTTTTTCCAGGAGGGTCTTTTGACGGAGCGGGACAGCCACGGCAACTTCCAGTTTTCGCAGGTGGAAACCGACAAGGTCATCATGGGCATGGTCAGGGATTATCTGGACATCTTGAAGGAGCAGGGTCGTTATAAAACAGGTATTGCGGAGGCTTACTACCAAAAGACTCTGCAGAAAGAGGGACTGGATCCCGAACGCTTCGGCCCGGTTCTGTTCAACAACTACGGGCAAGCGCCCTACCTCATGGTCAAAGAATCCATCATTTCCATCAAGACCCTGAGACAGACCCTGAAGGATGCCGGTGTACTGGGCAAGGGAAGATCCATACCGGCCGCAGTCGAAAAAATTTATAAAGAATCTGTTCCCGATTTCAAGACCCAGACACATTTTTACGGGTATGACGGCCGGGGGAACGATCCCACGCGCTTCGACTGCATCTATACCTACAATCTGGGTTTGACCGTATTCAACCTGGTGGCCAACGGCGCTACCGGTCAGATGGCTGCCATCAAAAACCTGGAAAGAGAATTCTCATCATGGGAACCTATCGGCATTCCCATCGCGTCTCTGATGCACCTCGAGGAGCGCAAGGGAAAACTCGAACTGGTGATAGAAAAGAGTACTGTGGACATTC
>JAFDAT010000549.1 GCA_019313725.1 Deltaproteobacteria bacterium | reverse complement strand
ACAAAAAAGCAACGCGATCTGCAAATAGTTTTTGGTTCTATTGCCTTTTACGTATTTAGTATTGGATCATTTGAAATTATTTCGGATTTGGGATTTTAGATATTCGAATTTCCGGTTTGTCCGGGAATCCTGAATGATGGATGCCATTAAATCCGCCGCCCCGTCAGGCAGCGGTAAGGCCTGATGCGTTTCGAGGATCTGCCTAGCCTTCTCGTAGGACCGCTCCGTTATACTTCGGCCCTCGGTATTTTCCACCCAGATTTCACGGCTCGCACGATCGAACAGTCCACCGGAAGACATGCTGCGCATATGCGCCATGGTGTGCGGGTGCGTCAGGAACTCACCCCCCGGCCCGACACCTTCGATCACGTCAAGGGCAAGACTGTTGTCGGAAACGTCCAACCCGCCTGCAGCCATGTTCAGGCTTTTTATGTGCTCGGTATCCATGATAAGCTTGGCATAGTCGAAAGTCAGCCCATATTCGATACCGCCGCAGCAGAAAAGAATATTGGCCCCGGCCAGCACCGACAGAGAAGTATTGAGGGCAAACTCATAGGCAGCCTGGGCATCCGGAAGCTTGCTGCCCGTAATTCCGGACCCGCACCAGCTGGGGATATCGTAATATTGCGCCAGTTTGGCAGTACCGACCGTCAGCATACCGTTTTCAGGTGCGCCCATGGCGGGGTTGCCGATCTTCAAATCCATGATAGTGGCGCAACTACCGTAAATAAAGGGTGTGTGTGTCGCGGCAAGCTGGGTGAGTACGAGGGCGCTGAGAAGCTCTGCGTTCTGCAGGACAAGCGTCCCCGCCAGGGTTGCCGGTGATGTGGTTCCACTGAGGGGCATGGTAACGCAACAGATACCCACACCGGACCGCGCCGTCTCGATGATGACCTCACAGCACTGCTGTACCAATGTCAGCGGGCTGGTGGGACAGACCACGGCGGTGACACAGGGACGCTTTTTGAAATTGTCCATACCGCCTGCGCAGGCTGCCGCCATATCTACAATCTTTTTTGTGTTTTCAGCGCTGAAAAACCCGTGCAAAACATGTTTTCCCGTGTTGGTTACCATGGCCTCGTAATTATGCAGAGACTGGGTTTGAGCAGGTTTTTCATGCGATCCCATACACTTTTCGACAATGGCTATTTCATCTAGTGCATCCGCGACGCGGGTGGCCTGCCCAAGGTCCTTCTTGGTACAGGCTCGGAGTTTCTGTGAATACGGGTCGATGACATTTATATTCTCCCCGAACAGCGTGAAGCAGGAACGCCCCTTTTCCAAGGTGATATCGTACCGCGGATCTCTTCCGGAAAGAGTGATGGTCCCGGGCGCAAAGCGCACACATTCTTCCACCAGTGCCGGCGAAAATTTCACCCTGAATCCGTGATCATCTTTTTCTACACCAGCACCGGAGCCCTGAAAAATTTCCACAGCTTCACGTGATTCTACCCTGATACCGGTCTTTTCCAGGATGGCCAGCGTGGCCTGGTGGATCAAATCGATATTTCCATCTGAAAATCCATTCAAACTGAATTTGGTCATCCCCAGCCTTTCCACTGAAAAATTAAACCCTGGTATTCTATAAATCATGGCGTCATGGGATTCAATGCTGCTGCAATCCCCGTTTGAACACCGTACCCGACCCTGCATCATACGGACATTGCAAAAGTCAAGCCACCCTACCGGATGTTATTTTATTCAAAATATTCAATTAGATACATTAATCGGTTTTCTAAAAAAAATCTTTTGATCCAATTATGTATCAGTCAAGAAGCAGGAATAGGCGGCAGAATAAGATGGGATTACCTAACCAATTGAAATCTCGTTTATTAATTGTGTGCAGCCTGGATTGAAAAGCAATCGATTCAATTCCGAATCAGGACGTGGAGATACCATGCTTTTTCAATTTCCGGACAACACTGGGCTGGCTGATACCCAGGTATTTTGCCATCTCCCGCGTGGAACTGCAATGCACCAGGGCATTTTTTAAAACTTTCCTCTCGACATGCTGCAGTTTTTCCGTCAGATAACAGCGGTC
>JAFDAT010000181.1 GCA_019313725.1 Deltaproteobacteria bacterium | reverse complement strand
AGTGATCTAAAATTATAAGTGATCTAAAGTTGATGAATCGCTACGCTCTGCCATTTATAAAAAAGATAGAATTCCTTAACTTTAGGCACTTTAGTTCACTTTAGACACTCATATGTTATGGTGTAGATACTCCCTTCCAGGGAGCATCCAGTGCCGGGCCCTCTGGACCCGGGTATCTACACTTACCCGGATCCCCTTTACACCCGGGAAGGATTTCTTCAGGGAAAAAAATGAATGGCAATAGGTGTTACAAGGGGTTGTTAAATGGAGGCAAATTCAAAGGTGAGCAAGGACGATCTGATAACCCGAACCCAGTACTGGCAAAAAAGGCTGTCCCTGTTGTGGCGTCTACCGGGTATTATCAAAACGATCAAACACATCGGTAATATCGCTATCGAGAACCGGGAGTCCTGGGGCAGCATGCTGGAGGAAACCGCCGACAGATTTCCCGATAACGCTGCCATAAAATCCGACGATGGTCAGTACACCTGGAAAGAATACAACCAAGCGACCAACCGGTATGCCCACTATTTCATATCCCAGGGGTTGGTCAAAGGGGACACCGCAGCGGTTTTTCTGGAGAACCGCCCGGAACTGCTCATGGTGTACAGCGCCATGGCGAAAATCGGGGTGGTCAATGCCATGATCAATACCAACCTGCACCGCGATTCGCTGGTGCACTGTCTGACACTGAACCCGGCAAAGGTGATGATCGTAGGTGAAGAAGTCCTGGATGCCTTTGAGGAGATCAAGGGTAATCTAAGGCTGGGCGCCGGCCAGCAGATATACTTTTTACAGGATAAAGGGCAAGCGGCGGCTCCCGACGGCTATGTCGATCTCAAGGGAGCAGTCGAACAAATGGAACCTGTGAACCCGGTGACGACAGCCGATATCAAGCCTGCGGACCCCATTGCATATGTGTTTACCTCGGGCACCACCGGCGGTATGCCCAAGGCGGCCGTCATTATCCACAAACGCCTGGTGAGTGGTGCTTATTACAACGGCAAAATCGTTCTCGACATGAAACCGACCGACACCATGTATGTACCGCTGCCGTTTTTTCACACCAATGCCCTGGCACTGAGCTGGCCGACCGTATTTTTAAATGGTTCGGCCCTGGCCATCCGCCGTAAATTCAGTGTCAGCAGATTCTGGGACGACGTACGCAGGTATAACGTTACCGCGTGGTGCTACATCGGGGAGTTGTGCCGCTACCTGATGAACCAGTCGGACCGTCCGGATGACCATAGCAATTCACTGACCAAGATTATCGGCAACGGGCTCAGGCCCGACATCTGGAGAAAATTAAAAAACCGTTTCGGCATCAAAAAGGTTTTCGAGATATATGGTGCCGCGGAGTCGAACCTTTACTTCGTTAATATGCTCAATCTTGACTGCACCCAGGGATTTTGCAATGTCCCTTTCACCATCGTCAAATATGATGTGGAGGAAGATGAACCGTTTAAAGGATCGGACGGGTTCATGCAGCGGGTGGGGCTGGGTGAAACCGGCCTGCTGCTGGGCGAGATATCCGAGGACAACCCTTTTGTGGGCTATTCCAGCAGAAAGGCCACCGATTCAAAAATCATACGGGATGTATTTACCGGAGGGGACGCCTGGTTCAACACCGGTGATCTGATCCGGGATATTGGATATGGCCACATCCAGTTTGTCGACCGTACCGGGGACACGTTCCGCTGGAAAGGTGAAAATGTGTCGACTACCGAAGTCGAAAAGGTCGCCAACAGCTTCAATCAGGTTTCATTGTCAGCGGTTTACGGCGTGGCCATGCCCGGGGGTGACGGCCGTGCCGGAATGGTGGCCATAATTCCGGAGTGCGATGTCGAGGCGTTCGATTTCGACGGTCTGGCCGCCCATTTTCAGCGTGCATTGCCTGCGTACGCGGTTCCTAAATTCATGCGTTTAAACACCGAACTAGCCTGTACACCGACCCACAAGATCAAGAAAGTCGATCTGAAAAAGGAGGGGTTTGATCCGGATATTGTGGCCGATGCGATTTATGTCCTGCTGCCCGGGGAGTCGACGTATACACCAGTTACGGTCGATATCCAGGCTGCAATTCAAGCGGGTAAGTACAGATTCTAAGCTGAACGGAATTGTTTCAAAGGAAGTGAAATGACAACAAAATCCGATACAAAACTGATCCGAACCGTCTGCCCCGCCCACTGCGGCATCGATGCCTGCGGCATTCTGGCGCACGTCAAAGATGGCCGGGTGGTGAAGGTGGAGCCGGCAGAATTTCCGGATCCCAAATACCGGCGCATCTGCCTGCGGGGGCTTTCCAGCCTGGACATCACCTATCACAAAGACCGCCTGAAATATCCCATGAAAAGGGTCGGGGAAAGGGGAGAGGGAAATTTTAAAAGAATCTCCTGGGATGAAGCCCTGGATACCATCGCCGAAAAGTTCAAGGCCATTGCAGCCGAACACGGCTGGCCCTCCATCGGGTGGGTGCTCGGGGGACCCGGTGCAGGCACCACCAAATTTGGTGCCTATCTGCGATTGGCCAGCCTGACCCAATCGACACGGGTCAGTGCCTGGGGCTATGGGGACGCCGGGCTGCCCTGCGGCAGCCGGGTTATATTCGGTTCACAGTTTCCCTATGCCCTGCTGTTTGGAAACCTGCTGGCCGGCAAGGCGGAACCGGATATGGTCGTGGTGTGGGGGGCCAACCCCGGTGAATCCCAGCCGCTCAACCTGATGCGGCCGATCATGGATGCCAAGGCAAAAGGCGCCCGGCTGGCGGTCATCGACCCCCGGTTTACCGTCACAGCGTCCAAGGCGGATGCCTACCTGGGGGTCAAGCCGGGAACGGACAGTGCTCTGGCCCTGGGGCTGATGCACGTCATTTTTAAAAAAGGCCTTCACGACGTGCCGTTCATATTGAGGCACAGCACCGGGCCTTACCTGGTGAGAAACGACACCGGAAAATATCTGCGCGGGCAGGACCTGGGGCTTGAGGCGGCGCAGGAATATGTTGTCTGGGACAGTGCCGGCAATGGCCCTGCTCTGCGCCAGGCCGAGGGGGTGGTGCCCGCCATCGAGGGAGCCTACACGGTCAGCGGCATTGCGTGCAAAACAGCCTTTCAGCTACTCAAGGAGTTGTGCGCGAGATACACACCCGAGAAAGCGGCAGCGACTACCGGTGTTTCCGCGGATCTGATTATTCGGTTGGCCGAGCGCATCGGAAGGGTTGAAGAGACTATTTTTGTAACCCACATGGGCTTTACCCGCACCTATCACGGGGATATCTCCCTGAGAGCTCTGGGGACCGTGGCCACGGTGACCGGGAATGTGATGGCGACTTTCAAAGGAGGACATCTGCCGGCGGTATTGAACTGGAAACCGTTTTTAAAGGCTGTCCCCGACAAACCATCCTATTCCAGGCTGGGCATTCTACAGCTTTACGATGCCATCATTTCCGGCAAGCCCTATCCTGTCAAAGCGGTATGGTTTTCGTTTATTAATTTTCTGAACCAGTGTGCCAACAGCGGTAAAATCGAAAAAGAGGTTTTTGCCAACCTTGACTTTATCGTCGATACGGAACTCTTCATGACACCGACAGCCCGGTACGCGGATATCCTGCTGCCGGTATGCAGTTACCTGGAGTTTTCAGACCTGGTGCCGCACCCCTACCCCTTTGTCCAGTATCAGCAAAAGGCTATGGAGCCGCTGTATGAATCGCGGTCGGATGCTGACATCGCTGCCGGCCTGGCCGAACGCCTGGGCTTTTCAGAATACTTTGCCGGGGGTGAGGACGGTTTTGTGGACCTGCTGCTTGATTCCAGGGACCCTTCCATGGAGGGTATCACCCGGGAAAAACTGAGAGAGGGCGCCATGTCCATCAATGCCATTCCCGAGATGGAAGAGGCCTTTGACATCCCCCTTTCCACGCCTTCGGGAAAAATCGAAATTTACAGTGAGGGCCTGGTGGAAGACGACCAGGCGCTGCCATTCCAGCTGGATCCCCTGGAATCGCCGGTTCCCGGTAAAAAGACAAAATATCCGCTGGCCTTCATTCAGGGCCACAGCCGCTTCAGGACCCACTCCATGTTTGCCAATGTCGATACATTGCTGGAGATGAACCCGGAACCGGTGGTGGAGATCAATCCCCGGGACGCCGGGGAGCGTGATATCCTTGATGGGGACAGGGTGGTGGTGTACAACGACCGGGCGCGCACCAAACTCAAGGCGGTTGTGTCCGAGGGTGTCAGCCCCGGCGTGGTCAACATCATGCAGGGCTGGTGGATCGACCAGTTCGAAGAGGGCAGCGTCAACCACCTGACCCATGACGTGATCAATCCGGTGCAGGTAAAGATCTACGAGCCCAACATGCATATGAATGATGTTGCTGTCGAGGTTGTAAAGGTAAAGTGAGCTAAAGTTAAAAGTGACTAAAGTGAACTAAAGTTGAGGAGTCGCTTCGCTCTACCGATTTGAGGACAAAGATGGAAAATAAGGATTTTGCTGAAAACCTGGAAAAAAAGACAAGAGATTTTGCGATCAGCATTATACGGTTGTCGGGAAAGCTTCCCAATACGCCGGAAGGCAGGGTTGTAAGAAATCAGATTACCAAATCAGGTACATCCGTCGGTGCAAACTACAGGGAAGCAAACAGGGCAAGAAGTAGGGCGGATTTCATCAATAAGATCAAAATTTGTGAGGGTGAAGCGAGTGAAACCCAGTTTTGGCTAGAAATAATATTGGAAATCAAATGGGTGCGTACGGAAAATATCCAGCCGTTGTATAAGGAGTGTAGTGAATTGCTGGCAATTTTTACTTCTATTGGAAAAAAGAACTAAAAATAGATAGAATACCTTAACTTTAGATCACTTTAGGCACTTTAGGTCACTTAAAACTTAAATCGTAAAACCTAAAACGTAAAACGAATTCAATATTCAGAGGAGACATTATATTGGAACTTCGTCTGGGTTTAGTCATCGACCAGGAACGCTGTATCGGCTGTGAAGCCTGCACGGTGGCCTGCAAAAAAGAAAACCATGGGTCGGCTGGTTTTATACGGGTCAGGACGCAGAATGTCGAGCAAAAGGATGTGCCTGCCGGGAAGTTTCCCGAGCTGAGGATGACGTTTATGCCGCTGGTCTGCAACCACTGCGAAAATCCGCCATGCGCGGCGGTTTGTCCCATGGACGCCATTGAAAAACGGCAGGATGGGGTCGTGATTCTGGATCAGGAAGCATGTGACGGCTGCGGGGCCTGTGTGGATGCATGTCCCTATGAAGCCGTATCCATTAACGAGGAAGGTGACGTCGCCGAAAAGTGCAACCTCTGCAGCCACAGGATCGATCAGGGGCTGGAGCCCTTTTGCGTGATCTGCTGTGAAGGCCAGGCCATCCACTTCGGCAACCTGAACGACCCTGAGGCTGAAGTTGGCCGTTTGGCGGGTTCTGAAACCGCTTTTCAACTTTTGCCGGAACAGGGTACCGGGCCGTTCGTTTTCTACTGTCCGCCTTTGGCGCCGAGAGGGGTATAAACCTAGATTAACAAAATGGCGAAAAATAGAATTTATAACTAAACAGGAAGTTATATTAACATACATTAGAAACGATCGTGGGCATTGATTTTGGTAATATGACAGAACGTAGGGTATCGATACTCAGTAAAAAAGGCGGCTGCCTGTTTCTAACGAAGAGGAGGATAAATGATAGATTTTGCAATGTCTAAAGAACAGCAGATGGTCAGAAACGAGGTGGCCAAACTTGTCAAAGGCGTGGTTGTGGATACGGCCCACGACATGGACGAAGAGCGCCACATTCCGCCGGCGGCGATTCAAAAGGCGTGGGAACTGGGTTTTTCGATTTCGATGATTCCCGAATCCTACGGCGGATTCGGCCTGAAGGATTCACCGGTGGAGACGGCGCTGATTCTTGAGGAACTGGCCTGTGGGGACATGGCTTTTGCCCTGGCGGTCATGCTGCCGTCGCTTTTTATCCACCCGATTGCCGAAATGGGTACCGAAGATCAGAAAGAAAAATACCTGCCCCTTTATTGCGGTGAAACCTATAAGCCATGCACCCTGGCTATCCAGGAACCCCATGTGGGTTCCGACCCGGTGGACCTGGAAACTACGGCTGAACGCCAGGGAAAAGCCTATGTTTTAAACGGGAAAAAATGTTTTGTGCCGGGCGCGGCAAAGGCCGGGCACATGCTGGTGGCCGCCGCCCTGGATGGTGAAAACAACCTGTTCATCGTATCCGGGGATGTGCCGGGGATGACCGTGGGCGCAAAGGAAAAAAATCTCGGCCTGTATGCCCTCGATACCTTCGAGGTGTCTTTCAAAGACTGCGCAATCCCAATGGAAAACCGCCTCGGTGGGGAAGATGGCTGTGCATACGATCAATTGATTCAAAAAAGCCGCGTGGCCATGGCCGCCATCGGGACCGGGGTTTCACGGGCTTCCCTGGAATTCGTCAAAGATTATGCCAAGCAGCGGGTTCAGTTTGGCGAACCCATTGTCCACAGGCAGTCTGTCGCCTTCATGCTGGCGGAGATGGCCTACGAGGTGGATGCCATGCGTCTGATGACCTGGAAAGCGGCATCGCGGCTGGAAGCAGGCAAGGATGCCGCGCGCGAGTCCTACCTGGCGAAACTCTACACCGGTGAAATGGCCATGAAGGTTACCGATTACGGCGTCCAGGTCATGGGGGGACACGGGTATATCCGTGATTACCCGGTTGAGCGCTACTACCGTAACGGCCGTGGTATCAGCATTCTGGAGGGCATAGCCACATTATAAAGCCTATACCCAACGTCAGGGTTCAGCGAATTGGAATTTTATAATAAAGAAATGACGGGAGACAAACAATGATAAACCTGGAACTGACCGATGAGATCAAGAAGCTTAAAAATGATCTGAACAATCTTGCAAAGTCGCTTTTGAGGCCGATCGCCAGAAAATATGACGAGGCCGAGCACGCGTGCGAAGAAAGAGGGCCTTGGCAAAAACCTGCAGACAGTTATCGCGATTGAAGAGCTGTGCTGGGGGGATACTGGCCTGCTCCTCAGCTGGCCGGGCCAGGGCTTGGGCAATGCCGCCATCGATGCCGTGGCCACCGAGGAACAGTTGGAGCGGTTCGGCGATAAGTGGGCTGCCATGGCCATCACCGAACCCGAGGCGGGTTCGGACACGGCGTCCATCACCACCACCGCGGAACTCGACGGGGAGGAGTGGGTCCTCAACGGCGAAAAGATTTTTGTCACCGCCGCGGAGAGGAGTGAGGCCGTAGTGGTCTGGGCCACCATCGACAAAGAGGCCGGCCGGGGGGGGATCAAGTCGTTTGTGGTGGAAAAAGGCTCCCCGGGGTTCAAGCTGGATCACCTGGAAAAAAAACTGGGTATCCGGGCCTCGGATACCGGGACTTTCGTGCTGAACAACTGCAGGATACCCAAAGACAACATCCTGGGCAGCAGTGAAGTCAAGAAGTCGAAGACCACGGCCGGATTCAAGGGGGTGATGAAGACCTTTGACAATACCCGGCCCCATGTCGCTGCCCAGGGTCTCGGTATTGCCCGTGCCGCTCTCGAGTTTACCAAAGAAAAACTCGAGGAGGTCGGGGCCGAGTTCGATTACCGTAAAAGCCCCAACAATATCAAGAGCAGGGAGAAGGACTACTACCTCATGGAAGCCAACTTGGAAGCAGCCAGGCTGCTGACCTGGCGGGCGGCATGGATGGCTGACAATGGTAAACGGAACAGCATGGAGGCTTCCATGGCCAAGGCCAAGGCCGGACGCGCGGGAACACTGCTCACCCAGAAGTGCTGCGATCTGTTGGGGCCGGTGGGCTTTTCCTGCCGTGACCTGGCCGAGAAATGGATGCGCGATGCCAAGATTATCGATATTTTCGAGGGTACCGGCCAGATTCAGCACCTGATCGTAGCCCGCCAGTTTCTCGGGCTGAGCAGCAAGGAACTCAAGTAGGATATCCAGTGACGGGGGACCCGAAGAAAATCAGAATTGCCATCAAGTATTGCGGCGGCTGCAATCCGGATTTCGATCGTGGGGATGCCGTGGCCCGGATGCTCGAACGGCTTTCAGGAACAGTAGCGGTTGTTCAGTTGATTGACGACAGCGCCGACATGCTGGTGGCCATCGAGGGATGCCCGACCGCCTGTGCCGACCTGAGCGGGTATAAAGGGGACAAGGTCGTTATCCTGTCGAGCCGGGAAGACGTGGAGGCATTTTATTCGGATGTATAATAAATCAGGTGATATATGCAAAAAAGTGAACAGCTCAACCCTAATTTTAAAGAGGCCCTGCTGAACAGGTTGCCGGCCAGGATGGCATTCTGGCAATTGCTGGGCATAGAATTTGTGGACGTGGAAAGGGGCTGGGCAAAAATGCGCATGCCGTTTGCCGAAAAGCTGACCAATTCTGCGGGCATTGGCCACGGGGGTGCCCTTTTCACGTTGGCCGATTCAGCCGGCAGCATGGCCCTGGTGAGCATGGTGGCCAAAGGCGAAGTCGTTACGACCGTGGAGATGAAAATCAATTTTCTCAGATCGTTTAGTGGTGGTGAGGTGGTGGCTGAGGCCCGGGTCCTGCATTGTGGCAAAACCACGGCCCTTGGTGATATAGATATAAAAGACGAAGGCGGGACTCTGATAGCCAAGGGAACGGCAACATTTCTGCGAAAATGATCAGGATAAATATACGCTCACTTTAGGCCCGATATTAAACACACCCTTCATATGAATTCAAACACGAATACGGTCCAATCCGATACATACAAATGGCTGGTGCTGGCACTATCGGCGTTTACCTTCACTTTCGTGGTGGCGATTCCCCAAATGTCGCTGCCGGTTATGTTTGCAGAAATTTCCACGGATCTGAATTTGAGCCTGGTACAGGTCGGCTGGATATGGGGCATTGGTTCCGTCCTGGGCATCCTGGTCGGAATTATCGGCGGTTCTATCGGTGATCGATTCGGGCCGAGGCGGACCCTCGCGGTTGCATGTGTGTTGATGGGGATGGCTGGCGCGGCGCGGGGTTTTTCGAACAGTTTCACCTCGCTGGCATTTACCACTCTAATAACCGGCCTGGCGCAATGGTCGATCCCCATGAATGTTCACAAGGCGTGCGGCATATGGTTTCCCAAAGAGAAACTGGGCATGGCCAATGGCATCGTCTCGGTTGGGATGGCGCTGGGGTTTCTGTCAGGATCACTTCTGGCGGCAACCGTTTTTTCGCCATTGTTTGGCGGATGGCGGAATGTTTTGTTCGTATATGGCGCTGTGGCCTTGCTGTTCGGTATTTTCTGGTGGTTCTCGCAGGAAAAGGCTGAGAGCGAAGAGCAGGCCGGAAGCCAAGGGGTAGGCTTTCGGCTGGCCATCGGGCATGTGATGCGCTCGCGTAATGTGTGGATTTTCTGTATAGCGACTGCCGGCGTTTCCGCATGTGTCAACGGAATGCTGGGCTTTCTACCGCTCTATTTGCGAAACCTGGGCTGGACGCCGGTGGCGGCCGACAGTACGCTTGCATCTTTCCATGCGGCGAGCATGCTTTTTGTTATTCCTGCCGCACTTTTTTCCGATCGTATTGGAAGCCGTCGTGTTGTTTTGATGTTTTCAGCACTGCTCATCGGCATTGGAACCGGACTATTAGGGTTTGCAAGTGGTGTATTGATCTCGGCGGCGGTCTTGATGGCCGGTATCGCCCGTGACGGGTTCATGGCCATTACCATGACGGCTATCATCGAGGTAGAAGGTATTGGTGCGCGCTTAGCCGGTACGGCAATAGGGCTGAATCTGTCGGTTATGGGGATTGCCAATGTGTTTGCGCCGCCAATCGGGAACTGGATGGAGAAGTTCGGACCGGGATACCCATTTTTTTTCTGGGCAGCCCTATTGTTTATCGGCTGTTCAGGCTATTTTTTCCTGCAGCGGCCGGGTTTAGAGATGGAGTAAGGGCTCACGCAAAAATAACTTCACATTTTTGATGGACAAATTGAGTAGTTCCAATTTGGCCTTGAGGTGTATCGTTTTAACGTAACCTCTTTCATTTGTCGATCAGAAATCCTTATTCCTTTGAAGTATTGCTTTTTGTTGAGAAAAGCACGAATTTTCAGACCAGTGGAGGTTTTTCGGACCCTTGATATCTGCAGAATTGTAGGAGATAGCACCAGCCGACCCTCAAGACTTATGCCAGATAATCACGAATTTTTCCTAAAATCAAGCTATACCATATATTGTGGGTGGGTCTATTTTTGTGATTGCTTAATTCGAGCATAACAACCAACTGAATCGACTCCTCCGGGATGGCTATGATCCATTGACTTCTACCTGTGTTTTTTAATATCGTCTATTTAGAGCTCTGTTACATAATCACAACCTGAAGGGTATCGTCTGAGATGATGTAATCATCACTTTTCGGCAATGGTCAATAATCGAAAGCTTCTTTCGTTAATCCTAACAGAAGGTCTTTTCAATTTAGGGTCAATTGCGGAGGAGATGATAACATAAAATTGCAGCTTTCCAAAAATAGGACTTGCTGCCTGTACAACGATGGTATCACAGGTTTCCCAGACCTGGTGACTAGTTGGAGATGTACGAAACCGCTTACGCGGTAGCTTAATCGAGGTGTTGCAGCGGCTTTGAACTATAGGTATGATTTTTCTTTTTCGTTATTTTTTTAGATTATCCAGTAAATC
>JAFDAT010000180.1 GCA_019313725.1 Deltaproteobacteria bacterium | reverse complement strand
TATATCTAAATACAATGCATGAAAATTTATAGCCTAATTACACACTGTTTGTTAAAGTTTGCTTGCTATTACTATAAAAAATCGTATTAGCAGTCGTATCCTAAATGAAGTCTTAGAGCGCGACATAAATATGACCTGTCAACCCTGTGAACAACAAATTGTCAGCATAGACGACTCAAATGAAACTGTCGTGTATTCAAAGGAGGCCCTAAGGTTTTCGTAACACATCAATTATAATTTTATTTATATACATTAGAAACATTTTCCGGCATTTTATTTCGTTAAATATCAGACGTTGGCATATTGATTATTAGTGAAAAAGTGACTACCTGTTTCTAATGAACTGAATGTGGTCCGAAGCGAGCAGGCCCCGCGTCTCTTCGATGGTTCGATTGATGATATTGACGACACTCCGGGACGAAATCGTGGCACCGGTTATTGCATCGATGGCACCCGGCTTTGGGCTTTCGCCCTTCACCACCACGAGGGGGTTATCGGTTTTCTGGCCGGTAAATTGATCCAGCCAGGCGGGAAACGTGACCTTGTTGCCCAGGCCGGGTGTCTCTGTCTGTTCCAGGACAAAAAGCCCGTTCATCGTATCACCCCCGGGATTCAGGCCGATGAGCAGTTCAATCCTGCCGGAATATCCCTGCCCGGCTGCCTTGATGACCCAGCCGGCCACCTCGCCTTTGTGCGTCACCTGGAAAACCGGATAAAAAACGGTCCGGTCCTGCTTGGTCACAGTGATTCTCCCGGGAGCTATCTCCACGGGCTCACCCTTTTCCACCGGATTTACGCTTTTTTCCCCGCTCCAAATCAGTCCGGGTATCCGTTCAAGGCTCTCGTTCAGTTTGTTGGCGGCGATCAAACCGCTGAAATTGATATGAACGGCTGCCAGGCATGCACCAAAAACAATTGACAGCGTCAATACCAGCCAGGCCTGAAAGAGGTGGCTGTCGTGCAGGCGTGCCATCTTTCCAGAGGTGTTTGATGCTATCGCCTGGGCCATTTATACACCTCCAAAAGGACGCGGAATGTTCCAACGGTTGATCAGGGGTGTAACCGCATTCAGCAGGAGTACCGCGAACATGACCCCTTCCGGATAACCGCTGAATTGACGCAGCAGCATTATAACAGCCCCGATACCAATCCCATAAATCCATTTTCCCCTGGAAGTGAGCGGGCTCGTAACCGGGTCGGTGGCTATAAAAAAAGCGCCGAACAGCAATGATCCGCTGACCAGTTGATGCAGGACGGTCCACGCGCCGGCCAGATTAAACAGGTTCACCAAGCCGGCAATGAAAAGCGTGCTCAAAAGGATGCCTGCCGGTATCTCCCACGATGCCGCCCGCCGGATACAAAGGTAGATGCCGCCCAAGAGGCATGCAAGGGCGCTGGTTTCACCAAGAGAGCCGTTTACATTCCCCCAGAACAGCGCTGCCAGCGGGGTCGCCATGCCCGATTGTTTGAACGCTGTCAGGGGCGTTGCCTGGGACAGGATATCCACGCCACCACCCGGCAGTATATATCCCGAAGCCGCCAGGCTTCCTGCAAAAGCGATCATGACAAAGGCGCGCCCCACCATGGCCGGGTTGAAAATGTTCATGCCCAGTCCACCGAAAACCATTTTCCCGATCCCGATGGCAACTGTGCACCCGATGCACCCAACGTACCAGGGTGCGGTTGCCGGCAGCGAAAGCCCCAGAATCAAACCGGTAATAAGGGCAGACATATCCGTCAGGGAAAACGGCCGCGCCCGCATGCGTGTAAAAACCGCTTCAGCGGCCAGGCTCGTCACCATGCAGATCATCAGTTGCTTAGCCGCCATCCACCCGAAAACCAGGAATGCGGCCATAACAACCGGAATGAGAGCAATGAGTACATCGAGCATCATACCCCGGGTGGTCAGGCCCATGTTCGATACGTGCGGAGACGGGGCTACGTGAATCATCGGTGCAGCGGCAGTCTGGTTTTTTTCAATATCCAAATCGTTTCTCTCAGTTCATCTAAACGTTGTGCTTTTTACGGTTCTTAATGCAAACATCCGGAAAAGAGGGTCCCAGGGTTCAAGTATTTCTTCCGTTTTGAATATCCAATAATCAATATCGAATTTCCAACGATCAAGTTTGCTATCTGCACTTGGGCATTGATTATTCGCTATTGGATATTGGTTATTCGCCCTTTCCTTTAAAAATTCCTCAGAACCCAGCACCAAAATCTTGGGTTATGAATCATGCCGCCGCCAGAGCCTTGCCGGTGCGGATGAGCTGTACCAGCGGAAGGCCTGCTGGACAGATGTGGGCACATGAACCGCACTCGAAGCAGGCCATGATGTTGTAGGTTCTCGCCAGGTTGATCTCCTTGAGTCTCGATGCCATGGCCAGCTTGGTGGGCAGTGCCTTTGGTTACGGGGGTGTTCAGGTTGGTGAAGGCAAACCCCATCATGGGGCCGCCGGCAACCATCCGGGCAGCCGTTTTGCGCAGGCCGCCGCAGAAATCAATCAAGGCGCCCATGGGTATCCCCATGGGCACCAGCAGATTTTTGGGCTGGACAATACCGCCGCCGGTGATGCTGACCACCCGGTGCGTCAGGGGGATGCTGCGCATGACCGCCCGGGCCACAGATGTAATGGTGGCCACATTGGTCATGGCCACACCAACATCGGATGGAAGGCCCCCTAAGGGGACCTCACGGTTGATAACCGCCTTGATCAGATGTTTTTCACTCAACCCCGATGTAGGCCTTCTGTGCGCCCACCGCCCGCACCGCCAGCATGGCACCGGCCACAATGGCTTCCGGGGCTTCCACCATCAGCCGATAATCCGTTGTAAGGTAGGGTTCACATTCACACCCGTTGACGATAAGCGTGTGGATGGGCTTGTTTTCATCCGGTGTAATCTTGACATGTGTGGGGAATGCGGCACCACCGAGCCCGACAATTCCGGCGGCATGAATGGCGGCACTGATTTTTCCCGGCTCCATGTCCTGGTAGGATTTCTGGGGCCACTTGCCGCCGTACAGCCTGTCCCACAACCGCTGCCCGGAAAGCTGCGCCCCCTGGCTGCGAATGGCGATGGCCTGAACATGCCGGCCGTTGGCCAGGGTGACAACTTCCATTTTCTGGACCACCCCGTTGATGGAGGCGTGCAGGGAAGCGGAAACAAAAGCCTCCCCCTTTCCGACCATATCACCGAAGGCAACTTCCTGTTTGGGTTTCACCACAGGGGTACAGGGACCGCCGATATGCTGGAGCAGGGGCAGAACGACCTTTTCGGGGGCAGGCATAATTTCTATGGCTGCGTCGCCGGAAAAAGTTTTGCGCTGGCGGGGATGAATGCCTCGGGCAAAGGTTCCGGAACCGGGAAACCACCCGATTTCTTTATTCCTTTTATGTTTTCCCATTGAAATGGGCATACACCATCTCCTTCGATATCCCCTGCCGGGATCGCCAGGCAAAACGATTTCAGCATTTACACAAGACAAACTTAAGAATCAAGCGCTGTTTTAAAATTCCACCCGCGTCCGAAGTTGTCTACACCGACCCATAACTATGCAATCCAGGAAGGTAGTTCACCCCAAAATAGGTAAAGAGCACCGCAGCGAATCCGATAATGGAAAGGTAGGCAATCTTTTTTCCGTACCACCCCCGCATCATCCGCGCGTGCAACAGCGTCGCATAGACAAACCAGGTGACCAGGGACCAGGTCTCCTTGGGGTCCCATGACCAGTAGGTTCCCCAGGCCGAGTTGGCCCACACTGCGCCGGTAATGATGCCGATGGAAAGAAAAAGAAAACCGAACATGACCATCTGATGGGTGAGTTCATCCAGCATTTTCAATCCGGGAAGCCGTGCCAGAAGCCCGTTCTCCTTTTCCGACGCCCGGCTTTTAATCAGGTACATGATGCTGACCCCAAAGGCCACCGCAAAAGCGGAATAGCCGAAAAAGCAGGTGACCACATGGGCGATCAACCAGTTGCTCTTGAGTGCGGGGATTAGTGGCTGAATTTTGTCGCTGATATTGGGAGACAGAGAAGCATAGGCCATGGCCAGAAAAGCAATCGGTGTCGCAAATGCACCCACGATGTGGGTTTTATAGCGAGTCTCAACGAAAAGGTAGAGAATCCCGATGGTCAGGGCAAAAAAGACCAGGGATTCATACATGTTGGACAGGGGGGCGTGACCGTAGCCAATGTCATACGACTCTTTCCAGCGTAGAATGAACCCGGCAACATTGACGACAACCCCGATAATCGCTGCCCAGCGGGCCAGCCTGGCCGGCATTGTCTTTTTGAATACCCACGCGGCGACATAGAAGGTTGCCGCAAAACCGTAAGCAAATGTAACAAAGGATAATAATTGAGAACTGTTCATGGATTACCTCGTAATTTGGCCAGGTGTCCTGCGATCTTCTCCACCTTGCGCTGCATACCCATCGTATTTTTATTGGCAATGCCCATGACCCGGACATCGCTGTTGTCTCCCTTGCGCGACACCTCGATACAGATTTGTTGATGCGACATGAAAAAAGTGATGAAGCACCCTGCAATCATGATGATAAAGCCGCTGTAGACCACCCAGACGCCCGGATCCTTGTTCACCTCCAGACCGGTATAGTAGCGGACATCATCCTTTTGGGCCGGTGAAAACGTTTCCGCTTCCTGATCGGCAACGGAAATCACCACCTCCCCGCGCCTCATCTTGTCGAAATTCGGGAAATGCAGCGGTAAAAGGACTTCCACCGGCTCCCCTTGAAGCGGGGAAAGCACCCCGAACATCGCGGCACCGATGTTCTGCCCCCTGAACTCTGCGGAGGGGTTGAATTCCATCAGGGTAAACGTACCATGCCCCTCGGGAATATCCACCGGCTTACCGATTTCAACCTTGCGTTTATAGACCATTCCCGACGCCTTGACGGTAAAATTCAGCTGGATGTTCTCCGTGGAAAAATCATGATCCGGCTTTTTTTCCGGCGCCATCTCACCGTAACTGGCCTGGAATATGCTGATACCCCTGTACCGGAGAGGATCGTTCACGATAATATCTTTTTTGACGACGGCTTGATCATTTTCAAGAATGGTCAGGCTGGAACGAAACTCCTTGGGAGCGCCGGTATCATAAAAACTGATGTTAAAATCCTCACAGCGGATCGTAAACCCCAGCGGCAGCATGCGACCGCTGTCCCTGAGGCGGACATGATCGACAGATTCCCCTTCGGGTATGTTGGCAAATCCTTTGAAACCGAACAATGAACCGATGATGGCGCCAACAATCAGTAATATGACACTGAGGTGAACGATGTAAACCCCAAGCCTCGTCCAACGCCATTTTTCGGCAAAGACAACGAAGCCTTTTTCTGTCTTGTCGATCTGCCGGCGGCCGAATTTTTTGGCCGCAAAGGCGGTATAGGCGGCTTCCAGCGCATCCGGCGGACGTTTAACGCTGAACCGCTCCTTTTTTTCCAGCTTTTCAAACCGGGCCGGCTTGAAAACCAGGTTGCGGGGAAAAATCAGTTTCCATGTCGCCGAGAGGCGATCGATGGAGCAGACCACAATGTTGGAAACCAGCAACAGCAGCAGCAGTTGAAACCACCACGCGTGGTACATGTCAAATATGTCCAGAACATCGAAAAGGCGAAAAAGAAAGGGGCCGAATTTATGAAAATAGACCTCGGGGTCGGCATTCTGGGGTATGACCGTGCCGATGATCGATGTAGCTGCCAGGGACAACAGCAAAAAAACGGTCAGCTTTACCGACACAAAAAATTTCCAGACCGGATTTGTACTTTTCATTAATCTCCTGAAAATAATTCGATATTTTGAATTATAGATAAATTAACACTCAAATTAGGTATGGCCACCCCTGCTGTTTCAGCATGGGATAACCCATTCCGGGTTCACTTTTGCGTTTGCCGAACAAAATTTACTCTGCAAAAATAAAGATTACATTGATCTATGTCAAAATAATTCGATAGGCAAGAACGTTTTGTTGACATTTTGAATCGGCCGTTTAACTTTAATCTAATGATTCGGCAATAAACCATCAACCCACGAGGAGGCCACATGTACTTACCGAAAACGTTCGAGAATTTCTCAAAAAAATATCCGGCGATCGTCGAAAATTATGACAAACTCGGCAGAATCTGTCGTGATGCCGGTCCCCTGGATAACAAATCCCAGGATCTCATCAAACTGGGCATCGCCATCGGGGTAAACTCGAGGGGTGCGGTCATGTCTGCGGTACGGAAAGCGCTGGCCTCCCAGGCTACCGAGGATGAAATCCGGCACACCATCCTGCTTTCGATAACCACCACCGGTTTCCCGAACATGATCGCCGCCATGGGCTGGGCCCAGGAGGTTCTGGACAAGCAGGACTGATCCTGGTTGCTGGTTGCCGGATATCTCGCTCAACCAGCATCGAGTATCCAGGATCCAGTATCTCGAACTTGCTTGATGGAAGATACATATGAAAAGCTGTAAAATTCCGATTCAACTATATTCATCACAACATGGTGCAACATGGAATGGAGCCAGGAAGCCGATGACGCCTTGAAGAAGGTGCCATTTTTCGTCAGGAAGAAGGTGCGTTCACGTGTGGAAAAGGAAGCCGCGGGTGCAGGCAGAAAGGTGGTATCACTCGCCGATGTCAAAAGAACCCGCGCACGCTTTCTGGAGAAAATGAGCGAAGAGGTCAAAGGCTACCAGGTGGATACCTGTTTTGGTGGTGGCGGGTGTCCCAACAGGGTTCTCAAATCCGAATCCCTGCTCGAGAAAATAGAGCGCCTTTTCAAAAAGGCGGACATCCTGGCTTACTTGAAAAAAAATATTGGCAATGACCTGAAATTTCATCATGAATTCAGGGTGACCCTGGCTGAATGTCCCAACGCCTGCTCGCAGCCCCAGATCAAGGATATCGGCATCATCGGGGCGGCCACGCCGGCGTTAACCGACGCAGAATGCTCCCATTGCCGGGACTGTGTCGATGTATGCCCGGACAACTGTATCACGCTTCAGGAAATGGCGGACAAACCGGAAATCGATCTGGCGGCCTGTATGCATTGCCGAAAATGCATGGCCGCCTGCCCCACCGGAACCATCGCTGAAAAACAGACGGGGTTCAGGATCCTTTTGGGTGGCAAGCTGGGCCGGCATCCACAGCTTGCCAGAGAGCTCCCTGGAATTTTCAGTGAAGATGAAGTGCTTGACGTCATAGAATACTGCGTTAGCTTTTATAAGAAAAACAGCCGGCAGGGTCAGAGATTTGCTCAGATATTCAAACCTGCCGACTTCGAACACGCAGCAGCGAGATTCGGAAAAAATAACTAAAGAGGTATCTATTATGGAAAAACAAGATTTTATAATACCCAATATCACCTGCGGCCACTGTGTAATGGCCATTAAAAACGAATTGAGCGAAATGGACGGTATTCGTGCCGTGGACGGCAATCCTGAATCGAAAACCATGCATGTGGAATGGGATGCGCCCACAACCCTGGCTCTTATTAAGGACAAGCTTCAGGAGATCAATTATCCGGCAGAGTGATTTAAGGACGTTAATCTCTTTATAATTTCCCCGTCTCGGCCAGATCCTCGAGGCCGTCGGGGTCCAGCAGGGTGATTTCTTTACCGGCCACCGCTATCAATTGACCGCTGTTCATCTTTGCCAGAATCCGGGAAAGGGTTTCCGGAATGGTGCCCAGGAGGCTGGCCAACTGCCCTTTGGATATGGGCAGGGACACAGTGTCTACGGCATCCTGCTCCTGCGCCAGGTAGAGGAGATATGAAGCAAGACGCCCGGGGACTTCCTTGAGGGAAAGGTTTTCCACCTGTACCGTAAATTGCCGTAACCGCATGGAGAGGACTGCCAGCATGTTGAGGCAGAGGGCAGGGTTTTTGGAAATCAGTTCGGTAAAGGCCGTGCGGGGGAAAAAAAGAAGATGGCTCTTCAAGAGGGTCTCGGCGTTGGCCGGGAACCTCTCCCCGGAAAAAACAGGCACCTCTCCGAACGGGTTTCCAGGGCCGTAGATGTGTAGAATCTGTTCTTTGCCTTCCAGGGAGACCTTGTAGATTTTAACCTTGCCCGCTGCCACGACATAAAAACCGACGCCGTCATCGCCTTCAGAAAAAACGCTTTGGCCTTTATTGTAGAATCGGTCTACCGCGATACCGCGAATCTTTTTCAAGTCCGCTTCACAGAGATCCTGAAAAATCGGGGTTTTTGAAATTATCTGAAGTATTTTTTCCATAAATTTATCGCTGCGCGCTAAATTTGAATGCGGCTTCGCCGCGATTTTTTTTGCTATATAGGCACTTTGTTCACACCGTAACATCTGATGCATACCCAAGTCAAGGTATTGTGATCCTTTGAAAAGTATAACCTACTGAAATCGGAAAGTGAAATTTCATATTCTTTCCCACCCCATGGATTTTAATATTTTTTAAATTGTTGACTGCTATTGACCTAAGTCAAGGTGCCCAAAAGGAAACGATCCTAAGGTAGGCACCAAATCATTTGAACGGCAATTTACAGCGCTGGTTCCTGTGACCCGAACTTTGGAATATTCATAAACACGAATTCGCTCGATTCACGAGCGCAACCGATGAATTTAAAAGGAGAAAAATATGTTTTGTTTTCAATGTGAACAAACTGCTAAGGGGGAGGGATGTACTAAAATTGGCGTTTGCGGAAAACAGCCGGATACGGCCGCACTCCAGGATCTGCTTATATATGCGCTAAAGGGTCTATCCCTTTATGCCGTGGAAGGGCACAAGGTTGGCGTCAAGGACACAGAAGTCGATACGTTTTCCTGCGAGGCCATCTTCTCAACCCTGACCAACGTGAACTTCGATTCCGAACGGTTTACCACGTTGGTAAATCAGACCGTGGCGCTGAGAGAACAGCTCAAAACCAAGGTAGCCGCAGCCGGCGGCAACACGGAAATCTCGGAAGCTGCCGCGACATTCCAGCCTGGAGCAACCCTGGATGCAATGGTTGCCCAAGGCGAAGGTGTGGGCATAAAATCCGATCCCGACGTCGACCCGGACATCCTTTCTTTGAAAGAACTGCTTGTCTACGGGCTGAAGGGCCTGGCTGCCTATGCCGACCACGCCCGCATATTGGGCCAGACGGATGACACCATTCACACGTTCATCTACGAAGCCCTGGCGGAAACTCTGAACAAGGACGCCGGTGTGGACGAGCTTGTGGGCCTGGTCCTCAAATGCGGTGAGGTCAACCTCAAGGCCATGGAGCTTCTGGATACCGCCAACACCGGGACGTATGGTCATCCTGTTCCCACCAGCGTACCTCTGGGAGCTAAAAAGGGCAAAGCCATCCTGGTGTCAGGGCATGATCTCAAGGACCTGGAAGATATACTGAAGCAGAGCCAGGGCAAAGGCATCAATGTATACACCCACGGTGAAATGCTCCCCTGCCACGGCTACCCGGAACTAAAAAAATATGAGCATTTTTACGGTCATTACGGGACTGCCTGGCAGAACCAGGCCAAGGAGTTTGCCGCTTTTCCCGGTCCCATTCTGATGACCACCAACTGTATCCAGAAACCCAGAGAAGAATACAAAGCCGATATTTATACCACCGGTCTGGTGGGCTGGCCCGGTGTGACCCATCTTGTCGAAAAAGACTTTACCCCGATTATTGAAAAAGCACTGGCCATGCCGGGGTTTGCGGAAGACACATCCGGAAAGTCCGTTATGGTCGGTTTTGCACACAACGCGGT
>JAFDAT010000179.1 GCA_019313725.1 Deltaproteobacteria bacterium | reverse complement strand
CAGATAGGACACATGGCCACTATCTTATCGCCGGGTATCTGCAACTCTGCAACTCTCCGGCTTGCCGACAAAAAATTGATAGATTTCATCGGCCTTGGCAACCGGGCCCACATCTTTGAAACGTTCGGAGTAGAGCATCTTGCCGATGAAGTAGGCGTTGGCTAGAATAGAGCCGTAGTTTTTCGTATACCAGTTGTAAGGCAGAACACCGTAAACCCTACCTGCCTGTACCGCTGTAAGTGCTTTGAGTGCCGGATCGTTCTGGATTGTCAAATCCGCGGAATTCGCCAAAGATGGGGTATTTCCGAAACTCAGGATGAGCCAAAGCGTAGGGTCTGGCGTCAAAAAGCCTTCTTGTGGCCTCGATGTCGTCCACAGCTACGATCAACCCCTGGGACTCCAGATAGGTCAACAGCCGCAGTGCACCGGGCCCGGAACAAATCACATGCTTCACCGGATCGGAAATCGACACCGCACGGCCCACGGAATCGTTGACGATCAGATTTTTTTTGCATCGGCCCCGGCACTGAGCACAGTCAACATCAGGAGCGTCAGTATCGTCGAGATGACAGTTCTCATCCTTCCATATCCTTTCAAATCGTTTGGGGCCTCCAAAAAAATAGCCACGAAGGTTGCAGGCCCTTATTTTCGGCCGGAAACCTTCGTGGCTACTGTTATTGTCTTATTGTTTTTATAAATTGCAGGCAGGCGCCTTCAGGCGTCTGATTCATGCACCATATATTGATCGATGGGCTGTTTGTCAAGCCTAAAAACACCCATGGCCATGCCCTCCCTGGATGCCGTAACCGACAAAATCTTCAGGAACATCAACCGGCCCACCCCCAACTCCCTGTCAAGCGAATACTTGACATATTGATGCATTGATAGTATGTACGGATACACCTGAGCATGAAATCTGCAGGAGTTGGTTAGAAAGTGTGGTCAACGGTGACGCACGCTACGGTATGCCCTCGCAGGTCCTGAGTGGCGTTATCCGCATCACAACCCATCCCAAGGTTTTTTCGATGCCCAAAACTAAAACAAAAAAGGAACGTAAGAAAACACGTTCCGGTAAACTGCGGATTGCCGACCACTGGAACGCCATCAGCATCATTGCCAACTCCCAGGCCAATCCCTTGAAAGCAGTCGCAGAATTTGTGGAAAACAGCATTGACGCCCGGGCCAAACAAATTGTCATTATCCGGGGTAAAAAAAAGGGAGAATTCTACCTCAAAATCAGCGACGATGGTGAAGGCATTCCTAAAGATGAAAAAGGACTGCCTGATTTTCGCCGTGTGGCGACCCACATTTGTGATTCCATCAAGCGTCATTTCAAGTTGGACGGCGCCAAGGGAATCCAGGGAGAATACGGCATCGGCCTGCTCAGCTTCTGGACGGTTGGACATAATCTCAGCATGACCAGCCGTGGTGAAGATGGGAAAACCTATGAAATGACCATGGCCAAAGATTCCCCCAACTTTTCGGTGACCAAGAAAAGGACCCTGCTTTCTTTTAAAGGCACGGATCTGATGATTCATCCCCTGCTGCCGGGATTGAGATCACTGACCGGAGAAAAAATTCAGCAATACCTTTCATCAGAACTCAGGGACCGCATAAAATCATCCGAAGTCACCATTAAAATTTTCGATCGCACAGGCCGAAAAGAGCTTATCGTCGTACCACGCCAATTCACCGGCCGACTGCTCCGCAACCTGAAACCGGAGCCTTCGGAACTGGGCGACATCTATCTTGAGCTTTACCTCAGCGATCCCGGCAGTTCAAACCAGGTGGGTCTGTATCGGCGCGGTACCCGCGTGCTGCCACTGCTCACCGAGCTTGATCAATTTCAGAAAAAACCCTGGACGGAAGGCTATTTACAGGGCATTGTGGATGCCCCGTTTCTAAACCTGACGCCGGGGACCCGTCACGGCATTATACAAGATGCCCATTATGATGCATTCTGCCAGGCCATGCATCCGATTGAAACACGCCTGCAGCAGATCATCGATGACCAGCGCAAAGCAGAAGAGGAAAGATCCAGCCGTCGGATTCTACGCAGGGTTCAGCGTGCGCTAAAAGAAGCGTTTTTACGGCTTCCCCAGGAGGAGTACGACTGGTTCGACATTCACAGCGGCAAGCCTCAAAAAAAGCCGGACAACCTTTTTTCCAGCGGTCCCATGCCCGGGGGTTCCCGTGAACAGAATAGCCAAAACAATGATAATTCTCAAAATAACCCGAGAGAAAATGATGGCGACACCGGGCAAAAAATGTTTTTCGAATACGCCGGGCCTTTGTTCAGCGCGTTGATTTCTCCGAAGTCGAGTGTTGTATCCGTCGACAAACGCAAGAAATATCGGATTGTTTGCCGGGACCGTTCACGAAGGGTTGTTTTGGAGAATCTTGAATACTTGTGGGAAATAGTAGACGGAAACGGTCATCTTATAGAAGACAGCCATGAATCGGTCATCTTTGTTGCCCCTGCGGAACCCTGCCTGACCACCCTCAAAGTTACGGTTCGCCAGTCCGACATCGTGTGCACCGACGAAGCCCTGATAACCATCACCGATTCCCTCATGGATCAATCGTCAAAACCCGGGCAAAAAAATAAAGGGCTACCCGGATATACCTACCGCCGGGCACCAGGTGATATGTGGCGCTCACAGTTCGACCTCGACAAGAACGTGATTGTCATCAACAACGGACACAGAGATTTTGTTTATGCAGGCAAACAGAAACGCCGCAAACTGCGCTACATTTGCCGTCTGTTCTGCAAGGAACTGGTCTGCTACAATTTCCCGGGCCTGAAAACAGACGATCTTCTCGAACGAATGATCGAACTCTCTTTGTATACGGAAGAGCACCTGAAATAGTAATCTCCGGCGGAACATGGCTTCTTCGAAGGGCCTTGCTCAAACCTGATGCTCTGAGAAACCGAAGCATAAAATATTTTAAAAAGGAAAACCCTATAAAGGAGTGCGTGAAGCCTATGTCTGCTCTTTTTCTGTGCGGCTACAGATAGGTCAACAGCCGCAGTGCGCCGGACCCGGAACAGATCACATGCTTCACCGAATCGGAAATCGACACCGCACGGCCCACGGAATCGTTGACGATCAGCATTTTTTTTGTATCGTTTTTATAAATCGCAGGCGCCTTCATTACCAAAATGTATTGAAGGGCTCAGGCTTGGTAGAATATTTCAGAGATATCCATCACTTTGATTTCATCTTCCAATCCTTCGACCTTGACGGCATCCTCAAGCATCGTTAGACAATTGGGACAGGCCACGGCCAGGATATCCGCCTTGACATCGCGGGCTTCCCTGGCCCGTATCCTCGCCGGGCTTTCATCGCTTCCACCTAGAAAATCGGTGAGGAAATTGCCGGCACCGCCACCACAGCACAAAGCGCCTTTTTTATTTCGCTCCATTTCAACCAGGTCGACGCCTTTCATTGCCATCAACACTTTTCTGGGTGCGTCGTATTCCTGGTTCCAGCGCCCGAGGAAACAGGGATATCTGTTTTTAAAAACATTATATGAATGGGGTGACAAGGTAATGATGTTTTTTACGGCCAAATCCGAAAACTGCTGGATGTTCTTTGTTGCCAAATCTTCCAGCAAGCCATCCTCCCCCAGCATTTCCACTTCATTGCCATCAGAGATTTCATCGACCCCCAAAACGCCGAACGACACTCCCGATTTCAGCAGCAGCTTGGCGGTGGCCCTGGCGGCGCTTTGCGCCCGGTTGTCAAAGGAACCTTCACACCCGACGTAATAAAGAAACTCCTGCCCCTTGTAGGGTGGAATCTTCAGCCCTTCCATCCAGTCGGCTCTTTTTTTGGCGGAAATCCCGTATTAGCTGAACATTCTGCAAAAAGGTTTTGACCGGTTTAGGCAACGTTCCCATCTCGACCATTTCAGTTTTAGCGGCGACGACCATGTTCACGATGTCGTCGTTAAAACTCAAGGGGCATTTCTCGACGCAGTTCTTGCAGGAAACACAAGAATAAACGATCTTGGCCAGGTTCTCAGACCATTGCAGTTCATCGTTCAACCAGGCCCTGATCAGCCAGAGCCGTCCGCCTGCGGAGTAGCTCTCCATCCGATATCGGGCATAGGAAGGACAGTTGGTGACGGTGCTCCAATCCGTTGGAAATTTGCAGTAACCACACCGGAAACATCGGTGTATGATATCTTTATATTTATATTCCATAAATGTCATTGGATTACCTCCCAATTTCCAGGATTCATGATGCCATTCGGGTCGAGCAGGTTTTTTACTTTTTTCATTAATTGAAGCGTATTGGTATCCATTCTATCCATCATCAGTTTCTGACCGAAGACCGCCGGTTTCCAGATGGCACCGTTCATTTCCATCACCTGCTCATCAGTTTCGTGCAGGGCTTCCCTGGCATGCCTGACGGTTTCAGGGTCAGCGCGGTTAAAGGCATACGACCAGGAAAACATCATGCCATGGGAACTGCCGATGACTCTTCCCAGTACGGTGTAAGGAATATCGTGGCGGGCGGAGATTTCGGCCCCCCTCCGGTAACATTCAGGATAGGCTGAAACCGGCATGATCGCGCCGACATATTCAAAACCGCCTCCCTTTTTCCAATCTGCCGATTTGCTGATCTGCGGTCTTTGCCTGTCCTGCGAAACGGCAGCGATACCGCCGACACCGCTGCGAATATATTTGGATAGCTTGACATCGAAAAAGAGATGACGTTTGAATTCGATCTCTTCTTCTGAATCACCGGTAATGACAATACTGATCGAATGCAGTTTGTTCATCATCGGCGGGATTTCCGAGCTGAAAGCGACCAAATCCTCCGACAGTCCAACATGCGTCAGTTCATACAAAATTTCAGGAACAAGCGCCTCATTTTCAACCGCAAACAAATCCATTTTCCGGATTTGCTTATGGGGAAACAGTCGCAGCGACACCTTGGTCATAATACCGGTGGTACCGTTCCAGCCCAAAAACAGGCCCAGATCCGGCAGGGGGTGCATGGTGTACCAACCGGCATCGATGGCACAGGACCCGAATCGTGCGATTTCTCCGGTGGGCAAGATAACTTCCAGACCGTTGACCATGTCGGAATTGAATCCGTAAGGATGGGCCAGATCCCCCTGGCCATGGATGGCCAGATTTCCGCCAACGGTAGCCGCGGGCGGCGCACCCGGTTCCGAATGCATTAGATGGGGATGGTGCTTATGCAGGTAGGAGGTAATCTTTCCCTGGGATATACCCGCTTCGACAACCATGTACCGGCCTGGCTCGTTGACCTCGATGATTTTTTCCATGCGTTTCATATCAATGGTAATGCCGCCTTTTAAAGGCAACGCAAGACCGGCCAGAGTCATTCCACCGCCCAGGGGTACGATGGCTATTTTCTCTTCGTTCGCCAGCCGGACAATTTTTTGCACTTCTTCCGTTGTTTTGGGTGCCACTACATATTCTGGCCATTTCGATTCTGACGTCCCTAGATCTTTTGAGTAGGTAAACAGTTCTTCCTGCCGGTTGGAGGCATAGTCTTCCCCAACGATTTCGATTAATGCTTGATAGATAGAACTCATGATTTTCTCCCCCAAAATTTAAACAACCTTTTCTCCGATGGCGAGCCGGCAGAGATCACTCATAAATAATGGCATGATGCCGCTTTTGCCTACCGGTTTTCCGAGTGTCTGCATACAGGCCGGACAATTAAAAACGCAAATCTGAGCACCTGCGTTTTTCATGTCCTCTATATTGTTCTTTTGAATTTCATTGCAATACTGCCGGCGTCCTTCTTTTCTCTGACCCAGGATCGTCGCGCCGCAGCACATGGCATTTTCGTCCACATACTCGCGGTCGACAGGTTCGACACCTATCAAGCTGAAAATTTTATCGACAAACAAATGTTTGTCCGGAGATAACCGCGAGGAACAGGGTCTCTGATAGGCCACCTTATAGTTCAGTGGCGTTATATCGCTTTTTAGTTCTTCCAGCTTGTTGTACAGATATTCGAAAAGATGGATGGATTCGAAAGGCACATCGATGCCGAAGGCGGGCGCATAAGAGGTATAGGTCCCATAGCATTCATCATGAAAATGAACCACTTTTTTCACTTTATGAGCGGCAATGGTGGCGATAATCTTTTCCAGCCGCTCGTTGATAACGGATGTCTTTGCATAGTGCAGGTACATCAGTTGGCAGAAATAATGAAACATTTTACGCGGGTCGTCAGACATGATCGTGAGTCCCTCAAAAAGCCTGCTCTGGACACGATTGGTCAGCACACTGAAGGCACCCATATTCAGTGCCGTTCCATTTATTTCCTTGATCTCGGGTTCTCCACGGAAGGGGATTCCCAGTTGTACCCCTTGCTTTATCAGTGGTTCCGGTAACGGGGGGATATTGAGTTCTTCCTGTTTCTGAACAATCAGGTAGAAGGGATGGTTGCCGTTCGGACAATATTCCTCGCAGGCGTAGCACGTGACACAATCGTGCAGTACCCAAGGGTCTTCACTGTTAATGAACTTCTCGAGTTCAATGCGGGCCATATCCTCATCGAGATCAAGATGCTGACATTTAACAAGGCAGTCGTGTGTCCCGCAAGCAAAACACATGTCTTCGTCAAACTTCAATTCATACATGGATTCCCCCTAATTCAAGTTAACGCGTCTATCTACAAAATAAAAGTTGTGGTGTAAGCTCTTTTTGGCAAATGGCTGGGTGAGGTTATCAGAAATAAACGCATAATGCAAAGAACCACAGTGGGGTTCGAAGTAAAACACTACGACTTCACCCTTAGACGCCTTGACTCTGAAGCTCTCCGGCGTTTGCAACGATAGGGTAGAAGGTCCCTCCTGAAAAGCAAAAACCCGCCACCCCAAAGGAGCGGTCGGTAACCAGGGCCGCTCCACCCTACAAATCCTGATCGTGCAGAAATTTCCCGGTAATGTGAGAGAATTGGAAAACACTATTGAACGCGGTGTGATCTTCTGCAATGATGACACACTGAAATTTGAGGATCTGTGTCAGGGATCGGCGCAACAACGCGGAATCGGACGCCTGCTTGTACAAACGGTGATTGATCATGCACGCCGTATGGGAGCCAAAAAAATTTCGCTGGTTTCAAGCACGCGACTGGTATCGGCATTGCGGCTTTATGCGTCCATGGGTTTCGTCTCCAAACCACTTCCCAAGAATCCCGGATATGCCTCCGCAGATGTTTATATGGAACGGGTGCTTTGAGTTGGACCCTGGAACCCTCGAATCCTTGAATCCTAAGTTCCATCCTTAAAAAATGTTTGAAGTTCAAAAAAAATACTGACGGATTCTGGGGTAAAATATCCTGCGCAGGGTCATCACCGGGAATGTTTTCCTCTTTACATATTTATTAATATAGTATATTAATAAATATGTATTTTACAACAAGGAGGTGATAGCACATGGCTATGCTGAACGTTAAACAAGTTAATAAGCAGGGTCAAATCTCTATCGGCAAAAAGTATGCTGGCAAAAAAGTTCGGGTTGATGAATATCCTGATGGTACAGTTATATTAGAACCAATTGTAATAATTAGTGAATTTGAAATAGAGCTCTTCAAAAACAAGGCCTTTCAGGACCGTTTAAAAGCTTTCGACCGCTGGGAAGCAGGTAATAAGCCATCAGAAACGGACTTCTCTGCTCTGGAGGAAAATTTTGAAAATTGATCTAAACTTTCCAGATTTCCAAAAAGATCTTTTCAAGCTGGAAAAGAATGAACTCTACACCTTAATCAAAACCTTTAGGACCTTGTCAAGGATGGATTTCGATCAGCTTAGACGTTCCCCGGGGCTTAACCTGGAACACCTGAAAAATACGAAGACACGAAAGGGAAACCCCATCTACTCTATACGAATCACGCGCTCTTTCAGAGCCATCCTCTCCATTGAAAGTGATTACCTGCGTTTCATTTCGCTGCATCCAGATCACGACTCAGCCTACAAGAAGTAAAACCCTGCTCTGTATTTTTAGGAAAAAATATAAGGAGTAGAATCAGAATACCTCCGAAACAACCGGATAATCACAAAGACAGGAAACCCCCGGTGTTCAGTAAAATAAGTGGTAAAACAAGATATTTTTTGTTGACAACTTGACAACTTGGGATGGAGGGTATATTGTTAAAATATTGATATATTCTCGGTATTTTATTCAGGAGTGCATTTATATGGAAACATTGAAAGTCGGGGAATTGAAAAATAAGTTTTCTCATGTACTACAAAGGGTCCAGGCCGGCGAAGAAATAATTATCAGCATAGGAAAAAAGGGGAAAAAAATCGCCGTTCTTGTTCCCTATGATAAGTATATTTCCGCTTCTCCTCGCCGCATAGGTCTGCTGAAAGGAAAAGCACAGTGCACGATAAAAGATGATTTTCAGATGAGTGACAAGGAACTTCTTCGTTCATGAAATATCTTATTGATACTCACATTTTTTTATGGTCTCTTTTCTCACCGAAAAAAATACCAAAACCCACCGTACAGATAATAAAGAAATCCGAAAATGAAATATTTGTAAGCTGCATAACCTTCTGGGAGATATCAATAAAATATTCCCTGAACAAATTGGAACTTGAAGCGGTTCTGCCGGATGAATTACCAAATTTTGCAAAGCGGATGAATTTTGAAATTCTCAACCTCACGGCCGAAGATGCAGCATCTTTTTACCGTCTCCCCCGCACATCCCATAAAGATCCCTTTGATCGAATGATCATCTGGCAGGCTATCCGCGAAAAAATGATTTTGCTATCCAAAGACAGTAAAATCCCAGCCTATCAAAAATTCGGCCTCAACCTTCTTGATCACAGCAATCCGTAAGATGTTCACATTTTAACGAGATATCCCCGAAACTCGGGGCACCAGGATATTCTCTCGAAGGTCCTTTATAAAATAAACCCCAAGATATATTTACCAGCTACAAACAGCACACAGACACACAGCATGCCTTTGATTAATCTTGCCGGAACATATTTCTGAGTTCGTGCGCCAAGATACATCCCTAAAACCCCGCCTAAACCAAAAAGCAGGCCCAACTTCCAATCCGGTGCTACGGATAGACCAGAATAAACATGCGCCAGGATGTGAAAGAACAATACCCCGGCGACAGAGGTCACCAGCGTTCCCAATAAAGCTGCACCGGCGATTGCATATACCGGCAGACCGATAATTGCCACGAAAAAAGGCGCCACAATCGATCCCCCGCCAATTCCGTAGATACCCCCGGCAATACCCACTAAAAAACAGACCGCATAGACTAAAGGGGTGGAGAAGCTGAATGTCTCGCCATCATACTCGAATTCGACTCTGCGCAAGCCGGCAACGGTTACATGCACCGCATGGGAAGAATCGACTGAGAAAGAGGCATGTTTAACCTTGTTTTTGTCCGTCTGCGTAACGGTATCCTTTAAAAGGCGCCATCCAATATAAAGAAGAACGAAGCCGACAAAAAGTTTAAAATGTTGCGGGTTCGGCAGGTACACAATTCGAATCCAGGCCCCGATAAAAACGCCCGGCAATGTGCCGATAACGACCGCCCATGTCAGGGGCCAGAGCATTCGCCCCTCTTTGATGTAACGATAAACACCACTGGGAATGGCAACGATGTTGAAAACATGGTTGGTCGCGCTTACCGACGGTGCGGTATAGTTTAAAAAACTGACCTGAAAGGGAAGTAGCAGAAATGCACCGGACACGCCGCCCATGGACGTGAAAAATGAGACAAACAAAGCGACTGTAAAAGGAACTATCGGGTTAACTTCAACACCGGATGCCGCAAAAACCATTTTTGTTCCTCCGATAAATTATCGCTTATGTGTACATCCTTTAACTTCTCAAAGCAGTATGGCATGAGGGCTTCAGGTGTTTTTTGGGAAGACGATATGCTTCATTTGTACAGCGATTATTTCGTAAAATTTTCTTTTTTGCAACGATGAAAGAAGTTCTTTTTCCTCTACCGCCTTAAAATTGTACGTATCGCAACGGCCGACTATTGCTTAAATGTCATGGACAGTTAGATCGGACTCCTCTTTCGGCAAGGGAATGATAAAAACCGGCTTTCGAGTTCGACGCAAAACTTTTTTCGCCATACTTCCCAGAAAAGTCTGGCTAACAATGCCCTTCCCATGGGTTCCCATGACAATCATGTCGCAATTTAACTCATCTGCCGTTCTTAATATCTCTTCGGCCGGGTAGCCGCTGCAAATCTCAATTGAGACCTTATTATCCTTAAATTCAGGGTCTTCAGCACGCACCTTGTCGTAAAACACATTTAACCGTTTTTTTATGCGATTCTTGGCATGGTCTTCTCTTTCTTTCGCTTTTTCAGCGACGAGTTTTTCACCAATCTGGGCTGCCATAAAATGGTAGGTACTTTTATCCATCATCTCCACAACATGTAAAATGACGATGTCCGCTTCGTTCCGATTTGCAGAATTTACGGCATAGCGTAAGGCATAGGCCGAATTTTTGGATAAATCAGTTGCATAAAGAATTTTTTTCACTTTTGGGATCATGATGTTTCTCCTTTCTGTTGGGCTTAACTTTGCTACCCATTTAGTTTCCATTATACGGTGGCCAATGGTACGCGAAACGCGCTCAGTACACCGTTCAACGTAAAAAGCGTGTATAGATTACTAAAACAATTTTCATACCGTATATTCAATTCTCACTGGCTGGACCAGTAGCTTATGAACCCTATGGTTGGAACGATAGGGTAAAACAAAAGTGTCCACCCGGTCAAGCAGAAGTGTCATCTGCTGGTTTACACCCCCCTTTTTCGATCCGGAATTGCAACAACAAAACGCCTGAATTTTCGAAAAAAAGTGGCGATTTCAAGGTATAC
>JAFDAT010000178.1 GCA_019313725.1 Deltaproteobacteria bacterium | reverse complement strand
TGGACAGCCGTGTACAACTCGGAGAAGGCGCTTTGGGAGGACGGTTTTTCCACCGCAGGCGCCTTTTTTTTCTTCAGCCCGTTTTCTTGGAGGATGAAGGTCAGCTGGTGGTGGATGTCCAGCCATTCACGCATGCGTCTGAAGGAGAGATAGTGAGATTTGCAGAACTTTTTGAGTTTGGCGGCACTTTTTCGAAGGCCGCCGGCATCGGCATAGCGTTTCCAGATATTGAGCAGGGTAATAAAATCGGACTGCGGGTCCGAAAAAACAGCCTGAGCCTCATGGGCGGCCTGCTTTTTCTCGGCGGGGCGCTGCCTGGGGTCCTGGATGCTCAGCACAGCCGCAATAACCGTAATTTCTTCGAGGCAGCCCTTTTGTCCGGCTTCGATAATCATTTTGGAAAGACGGGGATCGATGGGGAGTTTGGCCATAAGCCGCCCGACGGTGGTCAGGCGATATGCGCCGTTTGGGGGGCGTTTTCGATCCCTGTCCGAGGTCTTCCGGCGGCGTGCCGTGGATGTCCCGGTTTTTTTTATGGCGCCCAGTTCCAGGAGGAGCTGGAAGCCGTCCTGGATGCTTTTGTCCGCCGGCCGGTCGATGAATGGGAAAAAATCGATATCCCCCAATCCCAGGTGGATCATGCGCAGGATGACTTCGGCCAGGTTGGAGCGCAGGATTTCCGGTTTGGTGAAGAGGGGTCGGGCCAGGTAGTCCTCCTCGGTGTAGAGGCGCACACAGATACCGTCGGCCACACGCCCACAACGCCCCTTGCGCTGATCGGCACTGCTGCGCGATACGGGCACGATGGGAAGCGCCGTAATCCTGTACCTGGGCGTGTACCTGGACATGCGTGCCAGGCCGGAGTCCACCACATATTTTATTCCCGGGATGGTGATGGATGTTTCGGCCACATTGGTGGCTACGATTATTTTTCGGCCGGCAAGGCGGGTGAACACTTTTTTCTGTTCACCGGACGACAACCGGGCAAAGAGCGGCAGCACTGTGGTATTGCGGTATTTCTTCCCTGAAATCAGGCTGCAGCACTCACGGATATCCTGTTCCGTGGGCATGAACACCAGGATATCGCCGTATGGACCTTCGCGCTGGAGCTTATCCAAGGCGGTGACGGCGGATTCGATGTGGGACAGGTCGGTATCGTCGTTTTTACCTCGAGGTTCGGGCAGATAGCGTGTTTCGACCGGGTACATCCGGCCGGACACTTCGATGATCGGTGCGTTGCCGAAGGCCTTGGAGAATTTTTCCGTATCGATGGTGGCCGAGGTGATAATCAGTTTGAGGTCCCTGCGCCGGGTCAGCAGATTTTTCAGGATGCCGAGGACAAAATCGATGTTCAGGCTACGTTCGTGGGCTTCGTCCACGATGATGGTGTCGTAGGCGTTCAGGTAGGGATCGTTCTGGGTTTCGGCCAGCAGGATGCCGTCGGTCATGATTTTGATGAAGGTGTTCCGAACGGCCTTTTCCTTGAAACGTATCTTGTAGCCCACGGCCTGCCCCAGATCCACTGACAATTCATCGGCGATACGGCGGGACACGGTGGAGGCGGCTATTCTGCGCGGCTGGGTGCATCCGATCATCCCTGCCATGCCCCTGCCGGCAGCCAGGCAGAATTTGGGAATCTGGGTTGTTTTGCCGGATCCGGTCTCGCCGGCGATGATCACCACGGGATGTTTTTTGATGGCGGCGATGATGTCGCCTTTACGGGCGGTTATCGGCAGGTCGGGTTGATAATTCAATGCGGGGACATGGGTAAGGCGCCACTCCCGCCGTTTAACCGACTGCGTAAGCCGGGCCTCGACCTTGGCCAGCAGGGTTTTGACCTGTTCCGCTTGCCCGCCTTTTCTGCGCAGTTGTTTGACCTTCCGGAGACCGCGTTCGGCTTCGATGCAGTCGGCGTGCATGGCCGCTGAAAGAAGAGCATCCATTTTTTTGTGATCTGAGGGTTGTTTAGCCATTGCATCCGTAATTAAGACATATCATTTGACACACTTTTATTGTTATCGTTAAGATAAATCAAGCCCGACGGTTTTTTTACGAGCAAATGGAGATTTGAATGAACAATGAATCCGAATATATACCCCACAACCATTACCGGGAATACACACCTGATGAGATGCAGCAACGCGCAAAAGATTTCTATCAAGATGTTCGGCGACGGCGTACCGTCCGTGAATTTTCCGAAAAACCAATACCCGAAGATGTTATCGCGTGGTGTCTGAAGGCTGCCGGAACAGCGCCCAGTGGTGCCAATCAGCAGCCCTGGCATTTTGTGGCGGTGGGCGACCCCGTGGTCAAACACCAGATTCGCGAAGCCGCTGAAAAGGAAGAATGCGCCTTTTACGAGCACCGGGCACCCGAAGCCTGGCTGGACGTGCTTTGGGATCTGGGAACCCATGCCCAGAAACCCTTTCTGGACCATGCGCCGTGCTTGATTGCTATTTTTGCGCAAAAATACGGAATAGACACCCATGGGAATAAGATCAAGCACTACTATGTCAAGGAGTCGATGGGCATCGCCACCGGGATTTTAATTAACGCCCTGCACCATGTCGGGCTGGTCTCGTTGACTTACACGCCCAGCCCCATGGATTTTTTGAATAAAATTTTGCGGAGGCCTTCCAATGAGAAGGCGTTCATGATTCTCGTGGCAGGCTATCCCAAAAAGGACGTGACCGTTCCCAACATCTCCAAAAAGGCCTTGGAAGAGATCGCAACATTTGTATAAACTCTAACTATGGGGGAACAATGAAAAGTTATCGAAAGGAGCTGTGGTTCGAAGTGCCCACGCGGAGGGCTTTCAGCAATATTACACCCGACGTACAGCAGTGCATCGATGAAAGCGGCATCACAGAGGGGCTGGTGCTCTGCAATGCCAAATAAATGTAGTTAATCATGTTATTCCCTTTAATATTAAGGGAATAATATCGTCAAATGGAGGATAGAATGAAAAGCTATAGAAAGGAACTGTGGTTTGAAGTGCCGACCCGCCGGGCCTTCATCAACATCACCCCGGACGTACAACAGTGCATCGATGAAAGCGGCATCAAGGAGGGTTTCATACTGTGCAATGCGATGCATATAACAGCATCCGTATTTATTAATGATGATGAATCGGGCCTGCACCATGATTACGATATCTGGCTTGAAAAATTGGCACCGCATGAGCCGGTTTCCTCCTATCGGCATAATGTCGGAGAAGATAATGCTGATGCCCATATGAAAAGGCAGATTATGGGAAGAGAGGTGGTGGTAGCCATTACAGAAGGGAGACTCGATTTCGGGACATGGGAGCAGATATTTTATGGTGAGTTCGATGGCAGGCGGCGCAAAAGGGTATTGGTTAAAATAATTGGTGAGTGATATATTTTACTTTCTGACTCAAAAGACAATGTTATCAATCAATGGGAATCATTATTCATGAGCAAAACGACAAAGATCTTAGGCTTTTTCGAGAAAGAACTTGAGGATGTGCTGTCTTTAGCATCTGAAATCAAATTTGATTCAAATCATGCGCTACATCAGCATGTCGTAAGCCTTTATGGCTCGGTTATTGAGTTGTCAAGTTCAATTAAAGTTCTATATAAATCGGGCCACTATTCCACAATTTCTTTAGTATTGAGAACTATATTGGAAGCCTTTGTCGATTTGCGTAATTTATGCCGTGACCCGAAATATGGCTATTCTCTTACAATAAATTCTTACAAAGAATCTCTAAATTTCCTAAAAACTGCTAAAGACGACCAGAATGTTTACACTGAAATGACTGCTCGAGATCCAAACGTGGATCAACATATTGCCAATATTGAAAAGAAAAATGAAAGACTTAAATCTAATGGGTATAAGGGGATAAACATAAGAGGGAAATTTGAAAAAGCCGATATGTTAGATGATTACCTAACAATCTACAATATGTTATGTGCAGACACTCACAATGACATACGTGCATTGCGTGCACGTCACATGGTCATTGGTGAAGATTCTTTCTCCTTAGAATTTTTCAAACAAGAGGACACCGAGGCCATGTATAATTATCTAGGAATAGCTTCCGAGTTACTTTTACGTGCAACTTATGAAATCCATAGTCTTTTAGATTCTGGGAAGGACAAAGAACTTCAATCACTACGAGACGATCTTAATCAAATAAGAGGTGATTCTTAACATTTTGCTGTAAGGGATGGCGCAAATTAAAGAGCCATCCCTGAGCAGCGGTGTTAAGTGCCAATTCGGGGGACCTATGGAAATTGGAGAAAAAAATAGAAATGAGCAACGTCTTTTGAGGAAATCTGATAGAAAGAGTACAACCCATCCCTTTGCTACTATTTGGATTATGAGATGTGCTGAATGCGGAAACGAGTATGGCTGCAATAGCTGTGATGCACATATTCGAAAGTGCCCAAATTGCAATAAATCAGCGGCACCAGGCGAACCCATTTAAATGATTTTGCCTCATAAGAAGTAGTAAACATAAAAAAATTTCTTGACTTTTTTTGTAAAATATATTATAATATTTTAAGTAAAGTAATTTAAGCATAATAGTAATTATCAAGCAGGGCGACCTCTCAGAAGGCCATTGATGATTAGCATAAGCTAAATCATCCGTGGCCTTTTTTATTGGTCGATAACATAAGGAGTTGAAATTATGTCAAAAATTCAGAAAACATCAAAGAATGCCGAAATGCTGACCAAACACATCGGCCTCAGTATACCTGTAAAAATTCATAAAGAATTTAGGGCGGCGGCAGAACAAAAGCAATTGAGCAACGCGGGCCTGTTACGACAACTTATTGCAAATTATTTGGATGAAATAACAAATGACTAAATTTCAAAGAAGGAAAAGAAGCGGTCCGCCAGCAACACATGGTGCGTATTCTGAAATAAAAAAGTATCGTGAATCACCGCTGGACATGCGGAAAAAAGATGACCGCGCACTTGTCGAATGGCAGCAGGCCATTGTGGAGGATTTGGGCGGTGCTGCTGCTCTCGACATGTTGCAGAACTCAATGCTTGATAGGGCCACTGAATTACTTATCATCATCAGGGCCATGTCTTTGCACGTTTCAAAAGAAGGCATTATGGCAGACGATGGAAATATCCAACCATGCCTTAGAACATCATACATTTCCTACAGCAACAGTTTCAGAAGACTTCTGGAAAGCATCTATGAACGATCAGATAAACGGCCGCCAAAAGCTCTAAATTTGGATGACTATATAAAAAGTACGGATGGTGAATGAAATTGAATATCATCGAAGCATTGAAAGATAAAAAATTACTCGGCCAGTTTATTCGTGATGAAAAAACCTGGGCTGCGTGGTTTGCTTTCCTAAAAACCTTTTTTGCCTTGAAACCGAGTAAACAGGACATGAAGTTTTTCAAGAAATGTACAGGCCGGAGAAAATGGTCGATACTTGCAGCGCTTGAAGCTTGGCTGATAATCGGTACACGCGGCGGAAAATCTCGGATCACAGCACTTATGACAGCCTTTTTGGCGATCTTTAAAAAGTATAGTCTCTCGTCTGGTGAAAAGGGCTATATCATAATTGTCGCTCCAACAAAGCGCCAAGCCGGGATCATCAAACGTTACCTTTCTTCCTTCTTCAATGACAATGCCTTTTTTAGTCCATTTCTTGTGCGTGAAACTTCCGAAGAAATAGAGCTGAACAATAATATCATTATTGCCGTGCTCAGTTCCGATTATCGCTCGTTAAGAGGATATACTGCGGTTGCAGCGATTGTGGACGAGATAGCGTATTTAAACTTGGAAGGATCTAAGCCTGACGTGGAAGTGATCCGGGCTTTGAGAACAAGATTAACGAGCACAGGTGGGCCTTTAATTTGCATTAGCTCACCTTATGCCAAACGTGGAATGCTCTATGAGGTCCACAAGAAACATTATGGCAAAAGCAAATCACGTATTCTTGTTTGGCAGGCTGATTCGTTAACGATGAATCCTACCTTGAACAAAGACGCCATTAAACAGGCTTATCTGGAAGATCCAGAAGGCTCAAAAGCGGACTATGGGGCAGAGTTTCGGTCGGATATTGAAAGCTATGTCAGTCGTGAAGCAGTCGAAGCATGCGTAATTCCTGGCCGTATTGAATTGCCTCCCATTGCTGGGGTTAAATATTCAGCATTTGTCGACCCCTCTGGCGGATCAAAAGATTCCATGACACTTGGAATCAGCCATACCGAAAATGATGTCAAAATATTAGATGCAATCAGGGAAGCGAAACCACCTTTTTCGCCTGATCAAGTTGTAAGAGATTTTGCAGATCTGCTCAAAAGGTACCGTATGAGCAATGTCGTAGGCGACAGATACGCAGGTGAATGGCCACGCGAACGTTTTAGGGTATATGGGATTTACTATAAGCCAGCAGATAAGCCTAAAAGTGATCTGTACCGTGATTTTATGCCGCTGATAAACAGTGGCCAGGTCGAGCTTTTGGATAATGACATATTGATAAATCAAATTATCAATTTAGAGCGGAGGACTGGCAGGGGTGGAAAGGATAGCATTGACCACACACCCGGCCAGCATGATGATGTTGCGAATGTTTGTGCGGGCGTTCTTGTAGGTGCAAAGAAGGGAATCACTCCCAGAATAAGCATTATTAATGACACTCCCCCCAAACCTATGCAAGCGGAACCTTTGCCTGCGGAAGACGTACCAAAACCATTGCTTACCGCAGGAGAAAGGGCGATTCCGATTTATGTGGGGGATCGAATTATTGAATGGGAAATTATGCCCGCAGCTATAAGGGCTTGGCTTTGGCCGAAAATGCCAGCTATAAATTTGATCAGAATCAATAGGCCATTTACCAGTGCACCAATCAGTGTTACAGATCTGCCAGCCCGTGCCGACGATATCTTTGAATCAAGTGTAATTTTCCCCGAATCAGACAAATTCTTTTTTCCCCTATGAATTTTTCCCAAGCGTCATTTTTCGGTTAGATTCCTATTTTTAAGGATGCTAAGTCATGCAATATGGTGCCCGGCTTTTCGCCGCAGCTACGATCCGCTGTTGCATCTGTTCCGTCCTGAC
>JAFDAT010000548.1 GCA_019313725.1 Deltaproteobacteria bacterium | reverse complement strand
GGAATTCAAGTAAAAAAATCCTCCAAGTTTGAATATGGTGATGAATGAATATCAGGGGGGGCGCCGCTTAGAAATGGATGAATTTCAATGCTTTAAAGATGTTGTCATCTCCAACTTATCAACAGGTTGGGCAAACCTGTGATACCATCATTGCACAAGCAGCGGACGCTATTTTTGGAAAGTTGCATTTTTATGTTATCATCTCCTCCGTAATTGACACGGAATTGAAAAGGCCTCCTATTAGGATTGACGAAAGAAACCTTCGATTATTGACCACTGCCGAAAAGCGGTGATTACATCAAACTTGGCGACCCCCCCAGACAAAAGACTATGTAACACAGTATAAAATATTCATGATATCAAAAAGTTAGCATAATTCGAGTGAAGTCTAAACATCGCTGAAGCGGTCAATGTATGGTGATTCGGTTTGTAAATCGAAAGGTCCAATAATCAATCTTATGCCCATCCATCCTTTATTGTAATTGATGCCTTAGTGAAAATATCTATAAAAGTCTCAAATCCTTGACACAACTTGAACCTCCCGATAACTTGGCTCGATAGGCAATAGAGTTCAATTTAGTTTAGATAATAGGCAATCGATTTGACCCTGGCGAACGGATAACCTATTAAAGGAGACGGCAATGGCTTTTTGGAATTTGGACACAATAAAACTCGAAGAATTTAGGCCTGGCATTCTCAGTAAAGCGGAAATAGGCGATAATCTAATTATGGTATGCATGGAAATAGAACCAGATAGAGAAGATACTGGGCACAAGCATACTTTTGATCAGTGTGGTATTGTCTTGGAGGGTCAAATTGAAATGTTTATAGGTGAAGAAAGTATGTTGCTCAACGTCAATGAGACCTATTTTATACCATTAGGGAAGCAACATGGGTGGAAAACCTCCGAGAAGTCGGCAAAGCTCTTAGACATTTCTTTAAAGCAGCCCCAAGAAGAAGTTCCTTGAAGGTTCAATAAAACAGTGCCTAATCCGTTATTGGATACTGAGACCAGTATCCCACAATTACTCGGATGGTTTCTAAACGTAAAAAATTCAGCTGGTCATTTAAGGAGGTGAATATGACCGAGTGGAAAAAAACAACGTGTGTTCTCTGAGTCAATTTCTGCGGACTGGAAGTTCGCATCGAAGATAATCAAATTGTCAAAAGCCGAGGCGACAAGGACAACCTGAACAGCCGGGGATACGTATGCCGCAAAGGGCTCAATATTCGCTACCATCAGCACCATTCCGACCGCCTGCAATATCCTCTGAAACGTGTGAGGGGGCAGTTTGAAAGGATTTCGTGGGATCAGGCTATAAACGAGATCGCCGCTGGGCTCAAAGCCGTTGTGGATGAACACGGCCCCCGCTCGCTGGCCCTGATGGGCGGCGGTACGGCAGCATGTATGTCCCAAGGAGCATTCTCCGTAGGACTTTTAAGAGCCATGGGTTCGCAGTATTTTTACAATGCCCTGGCTCAGGAGCTCACCGGCCGGTACTGGGTGGACGGCGAGTGCTTCGGCAATCAGAATCGCCACACTGTTCCAGACCTGGAGCATACGGACATGGTGCTCATGGTGGGCAAAAACCCCATGATGAGTCATCATTCCCCCCGCGCCCGCAAGCATTGGCCCGCATTTGCCAAGGATCCGGACAATATCCTGGTGGTGGTCGACCCGCGGCTTTCGGAAACCGCCAAACAAGCCGATATTCACCTTGCCATCCGTCCAGGCACCGACGCCCTGTTAAACCGAGCTATGATTGCCATTATTTTGCAAAACAATTGGCAGGACCAGACGTACATAGAGAAGCACGTCAGCGGGTTTGACAAAATCCGTCCAATGTCACGAGAGTGACCTGGGCGTACTCATGAATCGCCACAGCACCCTCATTTCATATTTGGAAAATGTGTTCAGAACCATCTGCGGTCGGATCGGCGTTAAGGGCGGCAATCTGTTCGGCACGGGTTTAATGAGCGGTGGTCCGACCAAAGTGCGCAACCGGGCGAAAGAAGCCCGAGCTTGGCGAACTGTAGCCACGGACTTTCCCCCCATCACCAACCTGTACCCGCCCAACGTGATGCCTGAAGAAGTTCTAAACAACCACCCGGACCACCTCAGGGCGGTAATTGTCAGCGGGTGCAACCCGCTTCGCTCTTTTGCCGACACCAGCCAGTACGAGAAAGCCTTCGAGGCTCTGGATCTACTCGTCACGGTCGATATCGCTATGACAGAAACTGCGGCTTTGTCCCACTATGTCCTACCCGCGCTTTCGGCTTATGAATCCTACGACGCCGGCATGCAGCCCCACGGCTTTCCCGATATTTTCATGCAAGTGCGTCACCCCGTGGTTAAACCGGAAGGCGAACAGCTCGAAGCGGCTGAAATATTTACGCGGTTAGCCGATGCCCTCGGCCTGGTCCCTGAAATCCCTGAAAAATTGCACGAAGCCGCAGACAGCGGGGATCGCCTGCATTTCGGCGCCGAGTTGATGGCTTTTGCTGGAAAAAACCCTGACGCTGGCCGGGCCATGCAATATATTCTGGCCAAGACGCTGGGACGCAGCATGGGCTCGGTTCACAAGGCCTGGCAATGGAGCAGGTTGGCCACTATGCCGCCCTGGGCCCAGGAAAAAGCGGCCAGGGTGGGCTTCACTCCAGGCTTAACTATAGGCGACGACCTTTTTCAGGCTGTCATCGATGCCCCGGGCGGGTTGATGGTCGGAAGCGTGGATCCGGACGAATGGGACCACTTCAAGGTCATTGCCACTGAGGACGGCAGAATAAACCTGGACGTGCCTGAGATGCTGGAGTGGCTTGAAGCGATAGAGCCTACGTTGGAGCAGGAAGTCTTGAAGGAGGGTGAGGAAACGTATCCCTTAATCATGTCTTCCGGCCTGCACTTTGACGGGAATGCCAATACCCACATGCGGGACACGGCCTGGAACGAAGGCAAGACCTATCATTGTTTTCGCATGCACCCGGATGACGCCGCCCGGCAGGGCCTGGAAGACGGTCAATGGGTACGGGTGGTTACCGAAGCGGGCCAGGAGCAGGTAGAATTAAAGGTCGACGCCACGACCAGACCGGGGTATGCCCTTATGCCCCATGGATTTGGGTTGGTTCATAATGGAGAAACCTTTGGCGCCAACGCCAACAGACTGGCCAAAAACACGCACCGGGATCGCTTGGCAGGAACGCCTTTACATCGATACATCCGCTGTCGAGTTGAGGCGGCGTAAAGTCATTAATCTGACTTTTGCAGTCTGATAGCGATGAAAAGGGAAGCTGCCTTCTTCCCCTTTGTTAAAATACTATGGCTATTTTTAAAGGAATACAGCCTATAATTTCAAACCAAATCTCCTTAATTCGACCAACGTCGAAATATAGTTGATTACATCATCCCCAGGGATTATTCCCATCTAGAGGTTTTGTAACAGAGCTCAAAATAAACATGAAATCAGATAGTTGACATAATCAGCCAGAAGCCTTCAGGCCCTTAAATGGCCGATTGACCATCCTTTGAATTGTTAATCAATGGCTACTTCTATCAATAAAAATCCAATCGCCGTAACAATTTAGATTAGAACTTAACCGAGGTTATCAAAGGAAATCAATTGGCCTAATTCTTCATTTTTGCATTTTCGCCAGAAATGGGCTATCTGAAAAGTATATTATAGGCCGTCAGGTGGTTGA
>JAFDAT010000177.1 GCA_019313725.1 Deltaproteobacteria bacterium | reverse complement strand
AAGGATGCCCTTGACCTGGTTGGCTTTTTTCCCGGCCGACGGTCTTTCTTCCTTGGGCATTTGGGAAATATTGCGCATTATTCCCGTGAGGACACCCTTGCGCCCCAGGTAGTGAACGCGGAGATCGTTGATGGATTCCGTGTCTTTGACGGTACCCAGTTCGTCGATGGCCTGCTTTTCGATCTGTTCGATGGACTCCACTACTAGGCCTTCTGTGCTGCCAACTCAGCGATTTTTGTAAAGCCGGCCGGATCCGAAACAGCCAGTTCTGCCAGGACTTTGCGATCGAGTCTGATATCGGCCAATTTCAAACCATGGATAAACTTGCTGTAGGATAAATCGTTCATGCGTACTGCGGCGTTGATCCGGGTAATCCACAGTCTTCGGAAATCACGTTTCCTTGCCCGGCGATCCCGGTATGCATACATGAGCGCCTTGTCCACAGCATCGGCTGCAGTGCGAAAAAGCTTACTGCGTCCTCCGCGAAACCCCTTGGCCAGTTTCAGTACTTTTTTACGGCGTTGTCTCGCCTTGAACCCTCTTTTAACCCGCATGTTATTATTCCTCCTGAAAAATTTTGCGTCGCACGATCCGCTATTTGTTGGGAAGCAGCAGCCGAATTTCCTTCATGTCGGACTTCTTGACGAGTTGCCCCTGCCTCAGGGATCGTTTGCGTTTGGTCGTTTTCTTGGTCAAAATATGGCTGCCGTGTGATTTTGAAAAAGCGTATTTGCCGGTTCCTGTTTTACGGAATCTTTTAGCGGCGGCCCGGTTGGTTTTAATCTTAGGCATTTTCCGTTTACTCCTCGTTTCGTGCTCATCCGCAAATGGCTAATTGGGGTGAACCACTGGTTATATTAAATAAAAATAGATGGCGTGAGCAGCCCATGCAAAGTCAGCCCACGCCAGGATTATTGTGATCAATGATGTTGCGTATCGCTTTTTAGCGCCGTAAGCGTTTAACGAATGGGTATCGTTTCAGAGGGGTTGCGTATAGTTAATTAAAATAAACAGGTTTTTATTTTGGGGCCAGCACCATGGTCATGACCCGGCCTTCGAATTTAGGGAGCTGCTCGACAATGGCGAACTCTTCGGCACTTTCTGCAATATATTTAAGCAGTTCTCGCCCGCGATTGGACAGCGTTATTTCACGGCCCCTGAAAATCACGGTCACCTTTACCTTGTCCTTGTTATCAATAAACCGTTTAATGTGATTCAACTTGGTGATCAGGTCGTGTTCACCGGTTTTCGGGCGGATCTTGATCTCCTTTACCTGGAAAGTGCTTTGCTTTTTTTTGGCTTCCTGCTGTTTCTTGGTCTGCTCGTATTTATAACGGCCATAATCCATTATTTTGCAGACGGGCGGCTTCGCATTGGGCGAAACCTCCACAAGATCCAGACCGTGGTCGCCGGCAATAGCAAGCGCTTTGTACGTCGGAATGACACCCACCTGTTCCCCGTCAGGATCAATAACTCTGACTTCTTTGGCCCTGATATTCTTGTTGATATTGGTTCTGTTAGAACGGTTCGGCCTGTTTGTTCGTTTTGGAAAAACTATACCTTCACCTCCTTGTCCGGGCTGACCGGAAATGGCGCATGGTTTATTAAAGAATGATTCCAATCTGGCTTGTACGGGTCAAAAAAATCCATACAACGATTTTTCCGATTAGTCGATTATAAAATAACATTAGGAAATGCAAGAAAAAAATGCAATAAAAATAATTTTTTTAATATAGGTTAACAATTTTCTAGCAGTTTATTGTTCCAGTGTATATTCAGATAGCCGGCTTCCCTTCCAGTATGAATTTTTCGGGTTTGAGAAGAACCTTTTAAACAGATCAAGGCTTTCTTCTCTTAAAACATTTGAAATAATAGATATTTTATTTTTTTGGTAAAGCTGCGGCAACGCTGCCAATGCGCAATTCGTTGCACCGCCCATGACATCTTCATATGCATAGACAATTTTTTGGATCCGGTTAATCAAAATGGCCCCAAAGCACATGAGGCACGGTTCCATGGTACTGTAAACCGTCATACCGCCTGGATCGATTTCTTCATTCAATGCATCCAGCTGTCTCAAGGCCACCATTTCGGCATGGTCCAGTTCACTGGCGATCCGGCCGGTGGTGCCGACCCGGGATCCGGCGGCAATGAGCCGGTTGCCGCTGACCACCACACAGCCAACAGGAAACTCTCCGGATAATAATGCTTTTTGGGCCTCTTTCAAGGCATGTCTCATGAAAAATTCGTGGTTCATACTTCCTTAAATAGCCTGCCGGCTCAATCCATGCTAGTTGGGGTGGCATTATGTCGTTGAACAATTTTGATTAACATTCGCCGATTTTACAGATGGTATCATCGCAGGGGCAGCTTCCATCGACTTCATAGGCATAGATAATCCTCGATTCCTTAGCAACCCTGCCGGGTTGAATTAACGAAAAGGTCCTTTCCGCCACCAGTTTTTCCAGCAATTTTCTGTCGGGAATGGCATCAAGCCCTCTGGCCATGATTTTACCGCTGGACCCGTCCAGGATCTCGGCCTCGACACCGTTGGTAACAACGACAACAGGAATTTGATAGGAGACCAGCATGCGGGAAGCCGCCAGCGCCGGCCGGTGGCGTGTAACCAGCGAACCCGGTCCGTATTTGATCATCATGCACATTTTGTTGTCGAGAATGATTCCGAAATCAATTTTAATGATGGCGCATTTTTCATCCGCTTTTGCCGTCAGCTGCAAGCGCGATTTGATTTCATCCCGGACAAATCCCTTCTCGTTGACGAGCAAGGCGGCGATACCCTGTCGATAGCGTTCATCATGGGTGTCCTGGAGCATCACTCCGGTGATGACATCCGCAAGCTCCCCCAGTATCAGATGGTGTCCTGACATTTTATGCCGCCTTCATTAATATTTAATCGATTTCTTTCTTTTAATCTTTGTGTCTTTGTTGAAATTGTTTTATCGAAACTATATGGTTGCCGATACGGTCAATTTAGTTTGGCATCCAAGCCAATGTTAATGTCTCCAGCTTTTTTTGTAAAGCAGGGAAACAATAACCGCCAATTAAGGAAATGATATCGGAGATGCACGCCATGTCTGATGAAATGTCTATTCGAAAAAATTTTGAAAAGCGGGAAAAAAATTTTATGTCTCCCTTCGGATGCCAAAGCGCAAATTCCCGGGGACGGGAGGTGGCGGAAGGCGCCAGCCCCATTCAGACCGCCTTTCAGGTAGATCGGGATAGAATCGTTTATTCGAATGCTTTCAGGAGGTTGAAGCATAAGACCCAGGTTTTTTTAAGACCGCTGGGCGATGATTACCGGACGCGGCTTACCCATACTCTGGAAGTTGCCCAGATTGCCCGGACCATGGCCAGGGCCATGTTTTTGAATGAAGATCTGGCAGAAGCTATAGCCTTGGGGCATGATCTCGGTCACACCCCGTTCGGGCATAGCGGGGAGACCGCCCTGAAGGAAATTTTCTCAAAAAGCTTCTCGCACCATTCACAGAGCCTGAGAGTGGTCGAGGTGTTGGAGAATGACGGCAAGGGGCTCAACCTTACCTGGGAGGTGCGGGACGGCATTTTGAAACATTCAAAAGGCTACGGCAAAATTATTCCTGACGATCCAGCGGAACTGGCCGGTACTATCGAGGGGCGGGTGGTCAGGGTTGCCGACATTATGGCCTATCTCAACCATGACCTGGACGATGCCATCCGGAGCGGGGTCATAAGTGCGAACCATGTCCCGGAACAGTGCAGCCGGATTCTGGGCAGTACGCACTGGGAGCGTGCGACCACCATGATTACTGACCTGGTCTTTTCGAGTCACACGGATAACGGTAAGCTGGTGCTGAATATGAGTGATGACGTGTATGGCGCAATGACGGCGCTGCGTGAATTTTTATATGATAATGTGTACCGATCTCCGCTCGTACACAACGAATTTATCAAGGCCAAGAAAATTTTATCCGAGTTGTATATCTATTTTCTGGAGCATAAGCAGATGCTGGAGCAGGAACTCTTGGGAATGGAGATGTCAGGGATTTATCGCAGTGGCGATGTCAGGGAGAGAGTCGTGTGTGATTTGGTTGCCAGCATGACCGACCGCTATGCGATGGCACTTTATGAGCGGATATTTTTTCCGACACCTCGGGTATAGATTCAGGGTTTGAATGAAGAGGGAACTTGAAGTCATAAGCCAAACCCGTGTAGAACAACGGGTATGGCTGAAAAAACTGGCGACGATCTTCAGGGCGATGGATGACGGGTATGCTCAGGCTGCAGAGTACTATGGGTTTGCCTGCCGGGGATGCGAAGACAGCTGCTGCAGGACACGTTTTTATCACCATACCTTCCTGGAATATTTGTATATTTACAAAGGATTTGAGCTTCTTACAAGAGAAGAACGGCAAAACGCAAAAGCACGGGCTGCCGAATACTGTCGAAAAATAGGGGAAACTGAAACGGCAGACACCAGGGCCAGGGTCATGTGCCCGCTGAACGTCGAGGGCCTGTGCACCATCTATAAATTTCGTCCCATGATCTGCCGGCTGCACGGCATATCGCATGAACTTCATCGACCCGGGCAGGGCATATTGTATGGCCCGGGGTGCGATCGCTTTGATATACAAAGGGAAGGTAAAAACGATTATCCGTTTGATCGTACACCTTTCTATAAGGCGTTGGCCGGCCTTGAAAAAGAATTTCGCCAAACCCTGGGGGTGAATGAGAAAATTAAAATGGCAATTGCAGAAATAATAATAACGCCCTTTTTAAGCCACCGGCTCTGCCGCTGAGAATTGAAAAGGTTCTACCGATCCGGTGAGGATTGCATTGTAATCAAAGCCTTCAACGGTGCTAAGCCGGTGGCTTAAAAAGGGAATGAATGCGATTTATCGATACTGAAAACCTGAAGAATCTGCCGGGTCGGTTGATCAAAAATGGCGATACTTTTTCGTTTCGATGCCACTCCGGAATATCGTGCTTTAATCTATGTTGTCGCAACCTCAACCTGTTTCTCTATCCCTACGATGTGGTGCGCTTGAAACACTGCCTCAACATCAGCTCGGGAAAATTTCTCGACCGCTATGTGGATGTGGTGATGCGGGAGGGCAACTTTTTTCCGGACGTCTTGCTCAGGATGTCGGATAACAGCGAAAAAACCTGCCCCTGGTTATCGGCATCAGGATGCAGTGTGTACGTGGATCGACCGGATGCCTGCCGGACATTTCCTGTGGAGCAGGGCCTGTACCATGGCACTGGAAATGACCGGGCCAGCCGGGTATGCTATTTCAGGCCGCCTGATTTTTGTATGGGACAGCACGAGGACCGGACCTGGACTGCCGAAACCTGGGCGGTGGACCAGGAAGCGGAACTGTTCAACAAGATGACGCTGCAGTGGTCGCACGTCAAAGGGCTTTTTCAACGCAACCCGTGGGGTAGCGAAGGACCCGAAGGTTCAAAGGCAAAAGTGGCTTTTATGGCCACCTACAACATCGACAGCTTCCGTGATTTCGTATTCGAAAGCAGCTTTCTAAAACGCTACAAGGTAAAAACCGCGCTACTCAAAAAAATCAAATACGATGATCTTGATCTGCTGAAGTTTGGATTCGACTGGATCAAGCTGTTTGTCTGGAATATTAAAACAAAGAATATCCGGATGCGCTGAAGATACTCCTGACCGTCGAAAAATTTATAGGGGTATACTTGAAGATCTGTTTGTTGAAATTACATCATGTTTGCGCATGATTTCGGTATTAAGCGCACGGTTTGGCAGGGATAAATCCCTGCGCTACAAAGCCGTCGGCTTCATTAGAAACAGTCAGCCCTGCCGGCAGTTGATAATTGGGCGTTGGATATTGATTATTGGATATTCAATTCCGGTAGAGGATTGACCTAAAACCTAACACGTAAATCTTAAAACGTTTTTCTACTTACAAAACCCCCCTTGGCATCGGTGGCACCTTTTCTCCGCCGAGCACATATCCGCCGTCGAGCCTCAATATGGATCCCGTCATGAAGGGTGCGTCATGAATCAGATACCTGACCGCCTTGACGATGTCGGTGATTCTGCCGGTTCGGCATAACAACGTGTGGTCCATCAGAGCACATTTATCTTTTTCGGTAAGAAGGTTCCAGCCCCTTGTTCCTTGAGCATGCCGGGTTTTAAAAAAACCTAGCATGATTTCATTGACACGCACCTCGGGGGCGCCCATCCGTGCCCATGTTTCGGTCAAGAGCGAAATTCCGCGGTTTGCCGCTGCATAACCGTCGTTGAATACCGGACCGGCGGGCCCGCTTCTGCCCACGATACCGGCAATGGAAGAAATGTTGATGACGATACCGTCACCCGAAGCCTTGAGGTGCGGCAGGGCAGATTCGAAGACCCATCGCTTGGCACGGAGGGTCGTAGCCTGCTCAAGATCCCACTGGTCGGTTGCATACGGCCCGTGCACGATAGGCCATCCGCCGCGTTCGATGTTGTTGACCAGAATATCGAGCCTGCCGAAACAATCGATTATTTTTTGAATGACTCCGGGTATGCTGCGGGTATCCCTCAGGTCGGTTTTTATGATCAAATGATCACAGCCTGTTTTTTCAAAATCGGTGCGCATGCTTTCGAGACTTTCTTCCCAGTCATGATAAGTCAAGGCAACCTTGAAGCCCTGTTCGGCCAGTGCAAGCCCAATGCTTTTTCCGATACCTTTTATGGCGCCCAGCACCAGTGCGACTTTTTCGGTCATGCTACACCACCCTATTATTAGTATCTGTTTATTGAAATCGTGTCATGTTTGCGCAGGATTTTGGTGCCGACTCTGAATAAATTCCAAAGGTAAGAGCGAATAACCAGTATCCAATAACGAATGATCAATGTCCAAGTGCAGATAGCAAACCTGGTCCTTTGGGCCAGGTCAGAGCCATTAGGCTCTGCCAAAATAAATAATTTAAAGCGTCAAGTGATCTAAAATTATAAGTGATCTAAAGTTGATGAATCGCTACGCTCTGCCATTTATAAAAAAGATAGAATTCCTTAACTTTAGGCACTTTAGTTCACTTTAGCCCACT
>JAFDAT010000010.1 GCA_019313725.1 Deltaproteobacteria bacterium | reverse complement strand
ATGTGCCCGGGGTTCGAAACCGCGCCGGTTGTCAAACCAGGTCCAGCATGGCTCTAAATTGCAGCACCTCTTTGTTTTTAAAGTATTTAAATGACTTGTTTTCAATACTGGGTGTATGGAACATGGGCGAACTTCCGAGCTGTACGATGTACCCGGCCAGCGTCGACTCAAATGTCAAACGATCGCCCATGATGATGCCTTCAACGACCAGTGTCTGTTGGACCAGGGCACCGGCAGGGTTCGACCCGGCGCCGAAATCGGCCTTTATGCTCAACAACTTGATTTCCGATGGTGTTATGGTGGTTATCTCATTGATGACGGCCATGCCTTTATAGCGCTCGCCAAGCATTTTCAGGGACTTTCTTTTGTTCTTGGTCTGACTGGCGAGATTGACAATCAGATTCTTGTTGACCAAAGGCTTGAACGCTTCAACTTCGCTTTTCAGGCGCGCCAGTTCCCTGTTCTTTTCTCCCAGCAACGAATTGCCCCAGACGTAAATACCCGTGCAGAAAGCCAGAAAGATAAACACGCCGGTGGCGATAATGCGATTAATTCTCTTGGCGTTGTCATCGGTCTTTTTGTCCTTGTACGTATAGATAAAATTCGGTGTGAGCACATTATTGGAAAGACCCAGACCGATGGCCGGCGCATAGGCTTCCTTGGCAGCTGGTTCAATCGGCAGGGTGGCGATGCCGAGATAGTTCAGCCGGGCAGAGAACGGGTCCAGTGTGTCGATGGGTATGTCCAGCTGATCTTTCATATATCCGATCAGGTTTCCGTATGCACTCAGCTGTCCGGACACGAGAATCCGGTTCATGCGTTCGTTGCCAAAGTGCAGGTAATAGTGTTCCAGGGTTCTTTCCACCTGTTTGACCAGTCGCTCCAGCGCCGGAAGAATCATTGTAAAGACATCATGGCCCTGGATGATCTTGCCGGTGTCGTCAATTTTTATAGGATTGACGTTATTAATGTGATCGAAAAAGATTTTGCGTGCTTGATCGATATCGACAATATAGGTTTCCGCGTTGATACCGAAAAGGCTGCTTTCAGAAGGATCGATCGCCTGCTCGGCGGCACCCATTTTGCCTTTGCTGATCTCCTGGGCAACGGCTTCGACCATGCTGCGGATACCCGCTTTGATGCCCCTGGACAAAACCAGGTTGCCCCGGGAATAGATGACGATCCTGGACCAGTCCCTACCGATGAACAGACTGCAGACGAGATTGCGGCCGTCATCTATAACACCGGTGCGCAGTAGATTCTGCAGGCCGAAAGGTACGATGGAAATACCGGTTAACGGGAACCCGATTTTTGAAAACAGGTTTTTCTGTTGGACGACTTCCTGTGTGGGGGCGACATAAGCCATGACCTCTATTTTATTGACACCGTCTTCGATAATGTCGCCCAGAATTTCGAAATCGAAGATCATTTCGTTTTCTTCGAAGGAGAGGTCTTTTTTCAGTGTCCAGTAAATAGCGTTGTCGATCTGTTTTTTGGACACTTTTGGAATCTTTAGGTTGCGTGTCTCTACACGGGCTGAAGAAATGGCGACCCAGATAGCTGTTTGCCTGCCCTTGCCGCAAAAATCTTTGAGTGTGTTTTTTAAAAAGGCCGGAAAGGCGGGACTGCTCTGGGAAATCCCTTCAGGGTAGGGGATGGCGGCGAAATCAAGGAGTTCTTGTTTTCGTTCCGACACCTGGTTGATCATGGCCAGCTTCAGCTCATAGTATCCGATGTCGACACCAACGGTTGTTTTTTTGCGCATGGGGATGACATTGGAGAAAATAGGGGCGGCTTTATTTTCCGCCGTTGTTTTCGCGGTCTGTTCGTCCGCTGCCGCAGTCTGTTTGTCCATTGCCGCAGTTTGTTTGTCCAATGCCGCAGTTTGTTTGTCCAATGCCGCAGTTTGTTTGTCCAATGAAAGATCGGATAACGCCTGGGGGGTGTCTTTATCTTCCCGAATCAGGTCCAGCAGCTTCTCTGTTGAAGAAATTTCATCTTTCCCGGCCAAGGCAAGACTCCATTTTTTTTGAATTGTATAATTATTATAGGTTGGCGTATAAATATATAACTTTGAACTATATATATATGACAAAATTCATTTATTCATAAATTATAGGTTTTGTCAAGCGTTCATTAGAAGCAGGCCGTTGTATTTACAGCAAGTGCCCATGTTCCCGAAACCTGAAATGGATGCCCGGATCCAGAAGGCGCGTCGAGATCTTGCCCCGCGGAGGCACTGATTATACCCTGATTATAAGTTTTACAGCGAAATCAGAATATCGGAATTTAGAACAAACAATGTTTAATGACCTTGAAAAAAGTGGGGAAGTCTGATTGAATACGCTTCATTGAACAATCTATTCCGTTAAATTTATTCCAGTATTAAAAACTTGGTCCTTTGGGCCAGGTCAGAGCCCTTAGGCTTTGCCGAAAAATTAACCCGAAGTGTTGAGTGCTCTAAAGTGATAAGTGATCTAAAGTTGATGAATCGCTTCGCTCTATCTATATTATAAGGAGAGCCGTATTGGGAACAAACCGCAAGTTTCGCGTCGGCCTTACCGATAAAATGGTACTCATCGGTATCGGCCTGGCGGCCGTCTACTGGATTCTGGATACGATTCTTTCCGTATTCATATCATACGATCTGAATATGACCACACGTTTGTTCGGGACAGAGAATGAGCAAATTTTTCCGCGGATCATCGTCATCTGCCTATTCGTCATTTTCGGCTCACACTCCCAGTTTACCATCAATGAACGCAAAAAGGCCGAGGAAAAAAGCAAAAAAGAAACCGCCACGCGGGAGCGGTTTCAGCGTCTTTTATCACCCGATCTTGCGGAAATGGTGGTATCCGGAGCCCTGAACGTCGAAAAAGGCGGCACAAACCGGGTTGCAACCGTAATGTTTGTCGACATTCGCGACTTTACGGCCATGAGTGAAGATATCCCGGCGGCGGAGATACTTCAGATGCTGAATGAATATTACGAAAAAATTGTGGACATCGTTTTCACCCACGAAGGTACGGTGGATAAGTTCATCGGCGATGCCATAATGGTCATATGGGGAGCTCCCGTGGCCCATGATGACGATCCGGCCAGGGCGGTCCGGGCAGCCATCGATATTCGCAGAGAACTGGTTGATTTCAATAAACAGAGGGTGTCTGTGGGCAAAAGAGAAATTAAAATAGGCGTCGGTATAAACACGGGCAAAGTGGTTGCCGGCTACATCGGCTCATCCCAAACCATGAGTTACTCAGTCGTTGGCGACACGGTCAACACCGCCGCACGGTTGTGCTCTGCCGCCAAGGCAGGGGAGATCATCATTTCGGAAATAACGCACACTAAAATCAAGGACCTGTTTCCTACGAAAGGGCTCGAACCCATAAAAGCCAAAGGGAAGCACAACCTACTGAAAGTATATAATATTCCAGTCACTACAGATGCATGACAAATAAAGGAAAACCTGTTTCTCATGAAATCGATGAAAATTGGTGCCGGATATGACGTGCATCGGCTTGTTTACGGTAGAAAACTGATTCTCGGCGGCGTTGTCATTCCCTTTGAAAAAGGGCTCATGGGGCATTCCGATGCCGATGTCCTTGTGCATGCCCTCTGCGACGCTCTCCTGGGCGCAGTGGGACTGGGAGATATCGGCCACCTGTTTCCGGATACGGATCCGCAGCATAGAAACGCTTCCAGCATGAAATTCCTTGAAAAAATCGGCGGTCTGGTTCATAAACACGGTTTTTATATTATCAATGCCGACGCCACACTGTTTGCCGAGGCTCCCCGCATGGCCCCGTTTCGTTCGAAAATTGAGGCCAACATAGCGTCATCATTGAACATTGATAGCGGGTGTATCAATGTCAAGGCGACAACAACCGAAGGGCTTGGTTTTGTCGGCAGGGGATTGGGGATTGCCGCGGAGTGGATTGTCCTGATCCAGGGGAAAACAGAGGACTGATCGACGACAATTGATATTATAGCGGGGAAAGACACCTATGCACCTGAATATTTACAACACACTGACCAGGAAAAAAGAGCCATTTAAAAGCATCGAACCCGGGAAGATCCTGATGTATGTGTGCGGACCAACCGTCTATGATTCATGCCATATCGGGCATGCCCGGGCATTCGTGGTATTCGACGTTATCGTCCGATACTTCAAAGCCGGCGGAAATACGGTCACCTACGTTCGCAACTTTACGGATGTCGATGATAAAATCATCCAGCGGGCTCATGCGGCAGGTGTTTCTCCGCTTGACCTGGCTGACAAATTTATCGAAGAATTTCATTCTGATATGGATGCTCTCCATGTTGAACGCCCGAACTTCGAGCCGCGTGTGACCGAGCATATGGATAATATTATCACGTTTGTGAATACCTTGGTGCAAAAAGGTGCCGCATATCAGATAGATGGGGATGTATTTTTTGCCGTGGAATCATTTGAGGGCTATGGGAAGCTATCGGGACGCAGCCTGGAGGACATGCAAGCCGGTGCCCGCGTGGATGTTGATCCGCGCAAACGCAATCCTTTTGATTTTGCGCTTTGGAAATCCGCCAAACCCGGCGAACCTTTCTGGGAGAGCCCGTGGGGCAGAGGACGCCCTGGCTGGCACATCGAGTGTTCGGCCATGAGTCTGGAACTCCTGGGGCGTTCATTCGATATTCACGGCGGGGGAAAGGATCTTATCTTTCCCCACCATGAAAACGAAATCGCCCAGTCGGAATGTGTCACCGGCAGCCCCCTTGCCAGGTATTGGATCCACAATGGATTTGTAAATATCAACCATGAAAAAATGTCCAAATCCCTGGGCAATTTCCTGGTGGTCAAGGATGTGTTGAAGCATTTTCACCCTGAAGCCGTGAGGTTGTTCCTGCTTTCCAAACAATACCGCAAACCCATTGATTTCAGTGATGGCGCCCTTCGGGAATCAACAACCGCGCTCGACAGGATTTACGCATTGTTGCAGCGTATTGAAAGAGAAATCGGCCCGGCCGAGGAAGCCACAGAAGGTGGCGACCTGTCCGGCGGCTACTGGCAGCAGTTTTGCGAAGCCATGAATGATGATTTCAACACGGCCAGGGCGCTGGCCGTGGTTTTTGATACGGTACGCCACACGAATCGCCATCTGAATAATAAAGAAGGCGTTGCGGATGTGCCCGCTTCCGAATTCTTCGAGAATGCGCGACACGCAATCCATAAAATGGGGAGGGTGCTCGGCCTCCTGAACCACTCCCCACAAGATTATTTTTCAGAAAAAATCACATCGCACATGCAAGAGCAAGCGATCGATACCGTCACGGTCGAAGGCATGCTTGAGGAGCGTGAAGTCGCCCGCAGGGATAAAGACTGGAAAAAAGCCGATGAAATCCGGGACCGTCTTGCGGCCCTGCACGTGGTGATCGAAGATCGGCCGGACGGGACGATATGGAAAATAGAAAAATAACGACCGATCGATTTAGGTTTTACATTTTAAGATTTACGTGGCAGAACGTCTTGAACACTTTAGGGTTTGCGCAGAAATAAGTTCGCAGATTTTCAGAGTTCAGGCGCCCGTTCAGCAAGGCGCGAAAATGTTTCAGCAAGGCGCGAAAATGTAGGAATATCAAGCATATTTCGAGTTTTTGCAACGCTGCTGAGCGGGATGGATGGGCGCTGAAAATGTGAAGTTATTTTTTCGCGAGCCCTTAGCCCGTAATATCCGGTCTGAATCTAAAACGTAACACGTAAATCGTAAAACGTAAAACAATCTATCTGTATGCCCCCTTTTAAATTGGTATCTGATTTCACACCCACCGGCGACCAGCCCGAAGCAATCGAACGATTGACCGGGAACATACTGGGCGGAAAACGCCACCAGGTGCTCCTGGGGGTAACCGGTTCGGGCAAAACATTCACCATGGCACAGGTGATCAGCCGGGTGAACCTGCCGACCTTAGTTCTCGCCCCGAACAAAACCCTCGCTGCCCAGTTGTACAATGAATTCAAATCAATTTTTCCGGACAATGCGGTTGAATTCTTCGTATCCTACTACGATTATTACCAGCCCGAAGCCTATATTCCTGCCAGCGACACCTACATCCAGAAAGATTCGTCCATTAACGAAATGATCGACAAAATGAGACATTCGGCCACGCGTTCGGTGCTCACCCGCCGGGATGTCATCGTGGTGGCCAGCGTATCATGTATTTTCGGATTGGGGGAGCCGGAGGATTACCTCTCCATGCGGGTGGAAATAGAAGCAGGATCTGAGCTGGGACGGGAAAAACTTCTGGCAGACCTTGTTGCCATGCAGTACGAAAGAAACGATATCGACTTTCACCGGGGCACATTCAGGGTAAGGGGGGACAGGGTAGAGATCTTTCCGGCGTATGAAGAGAATACTGCCCTGCGAATCGATTTTTTCGGCGATACCGTGGAATCAATCGCGGAGATTGACGCGCTGAAAGGGAGTGTAAAACGGCACCCGAATAAGATGTTGCTCCTTCCGGCAAGCCATTATGTTTCCCAAAGAAAAACACGCCGACGCGCCGCCACAACCATTTTATCCGAACTCAAAGAGCGTATCGATTTTTTTAGAAATCAAAATCGGCTCATTGAAGCACAGCGCATCGAGGAGCGTACCCTGTTCGACCTCGAAATGTTGCAGGAAATCGGTTATTGCAACGGCATAGAAAATTATTCCCGCCACTTTACAAGGCGTCTGCCCGGGGAACCGCCGCCCACGCTGCTGGATTATTTTTCCGGAAAATTCATGATGTTCATCGACGAAAGCCATATCGCCGTGCCACAGCTTCGTGCCATGTACAAGGGTGACCGGTCTCGCAAGATGACCCTCGTCGAATATGGTTTCAGACTTCCATCCGCCCTGGATAACCGGCCGCTGAAATTTGAAGAGACCGAACAGCGCATTTCCCAGGTGGTGTATGTGTCGGCCACACCGGCTGAATACGAACAGGATAAAGGCGCCGGAGATATTGTGGAACAGATTGTTCGGCCCACCGGCCTCCTCGACCCCGAGATCCACGTACGCAAAGCCGAGAACCAGGTGGATGACCTGTTGAATGAGATCCGTTTGCGCGAAAAATCCGGGGAACGGGTGCTGGTAACCACCCTCACGAAGCGTATGGCCGAGGATTTGAGCGAGTACTATGCCGATCTGAACGTCAGGGTGCGTTATCTGCATGCGGACATCAATACCATGGAACGCATGGACATCATCCGGGATCTGCGCACAGGCGAGTACGATGTCCTCATCGGTATCAATCTGCTGAGAGAGGGCCTGGACATACCCGAGGTTTCACTGGTGGCCGTGCTGGATGCGGACAAGGAGGGCTTTCTGCGTTCCACACGTTCGCTTGTGCAGACCTGCGGCCGCGCCGCCAGAAACATAAACGGGCAGGTTATCATGTATGCCGATACCATCACCCGATCCATGCGGCATGCCATCGATGAAACGACACGCCGAAGAATAATTCAGCGGGCCTATAACCAAACTCACGGCATTACGCCCGAGACCATAAAAAAAGAGATCTCCGCGGTCTTTGGATCCGTATCTGAGGCCGACTACGTTACGGTCGATAAAGTTGCGGAAAAACGCGCGACCTTCGATGCCATCGACGACCTCGAAGGCACCATCAGCGCCCTGGAAAATGAAATGGCCGCAGCCGCAAAGGAACTCGCCTTCGAAAGAGCCGCCCTGTTGCGCGACCGTATTCAGGAGCTTAGGCAGAATAAATGATTAACATCGAACATCGAATGATGAACAAAAAAAACGGTTTAGCAGGGATAAATCCCTCATTTCCATTTCCTTTTAACCTTATACCGTACACCTTAAACCTTTCACCGTAGACCGTTAAAATGACACCAGGCCCGAACAACGAAAACCCCATAAACAACAACATCCAGAAACAGTTGGACAACGTTTCTCAACGCCCGGGTATCTACCTCATGAAGAGCGCTGAAAACCGGGTGCTCTATGTCGGCAAAGCCGCCAATCTGAAAAAAAGACTGCGGTCATATTTCAAAAAATCGGGTCAGACGGACCCTAAAACCCGCGCGCTTGTGGGTAACATCGCATCCTTTGAAGTGATCGTTACGGTAACGGAAAAAGAAGCGCTGATTCTGGAAGCCAATCTTATCAAGCGCCACAAGCCGCGCTACAATATCGTTTTGAAGGACGATAAACGCTATCCGCTGCTGCGCTTGAACATGCGTCACGCCTACCCGAACCTTCATATCGTACGTAAAATAAAAAAGGACGGCGCCCGGTATTTCGGGCCCTACGCTTCGGCCGGTGCCGTCAGGCAGGCGTTGAAAATCGTCAATCGAACGTTTGGGCTGAGAAAATGCAAAGACAAAGAGTTCAAACTTAGAAAAAGACCCTGTCTGCATTTTCAAATGCAGACCTGCATGGCCCCCTGCTGCAGGGATGTGGCATTTTCAATCTATCAGGGACTGGTGCATGAGGTTGTCCTATTCCTGAACGGCAGGACTCCGGCCCTGATCCGAAAATTGAAGTCCGACATGCGACACGAGGCTCAGAAACAGCAGTTCGAAGCGGCAGCTGCTTTGCGTGATAAAATAATCGCCCTGGAAAGAACGCTGGAAAAACAGGCCATCGTGTCCATCGACCAGAAGGACAGGGATGTCATCGCCGTGGCGGAGAAAGAAGGCCCTTTTGTCATTATGCAGCTCTTCGTACGCGGCGGATTTATCCAGGGTTCCCGACACTTTGAATTTGGCGGCACCATGTCGACCCGGACGGAAGTTCTGGAAACATTTTTACGGCAGTATTATGAAAAGGCCCATTTTGTTCCTTCTGAAATTCTACTTTCATCACCGCTGGAAAACAATCTGTCCATGGAAAATATGCTGGGTCGGTTGAAGGGCAGGAAGGTTGCAGTTCGCTGCCCCCAGCGGGGCGAAAAAAGGCGTTTGATGCGCCTGGCACAAGAAAATGCCGAAACCAAGCTTACCGATTACCTCAACTCAGCGACCCGGGAGAAAGATCTTATTGCCAGGCTGCAGCAGCGTCTCAGGCTGCAGCACCTTCCCGAGCGCATTGAGTGCTTTGACAACTCCAGCATTTATGGGAAATCGCCTGTATCCGGAATGGTCGTTTTCGAAAAAGGCCGACCGGCCAAACAATTCTACAGGACCTATAAAATGAGAACCCCCAAATTAAACGACGACTATGCGTATATGGCCGAGGCGCTGAAACGGCGGTTTACCGGCCGCACAAGCCAGGATCCTTTTCCGGACCTGCTGATGGTGGACGGGGGAAAAGGACAGCTCAATATCGCTGTGGCCATTCTGAAAGGCCTTGGGTTATTCGGCGCCTTCGACATCATCGGCATTGCCAAAAAAGATGAAAATCGGGGGGAAACCGCGGATAAGATCTATAAACCCGGCCGCATGAATCCCTTGTCTTTGCAGCGGGACAATGAATTACTGCTTTTCCTGCAGAATGTAAGGGATGAAGCCCATCGTTTCGCTATCGGTTTTCACCGCCGGCAGCGTGGGAAAAAGTTATTACAGTCTGAGCTGGATATCATCGAGGGTATTGGAAAAAAGCGCAAGAACGCTTTGCTGAACCACTTCGGGTCCATCGAAAATATCAGGAGGGCCGGCGTTGAAGCAATCGCAGCGGTTTCCGGTATGAACCGGCGGGTTGCTCAAAACGTGAAAAAAGCACTTTCAAAACAAATCACCGGCCCCTCCCGGGTATGATTTCATCGGGATCGAAATCGTTATCGGGACCGGGATCGAATACTTGCTACACGTAAAACCCCGTGTCTCCCTTATGATGCGATTTCAAGAAAATAGGTACTGATTAATTTTTAGGCAAGTTTTTTGAGATCGTCCTTAAGACCTTGCACGGCATCGGCGGATTTTTTCAAAGCGGCTTTTTCCGCTTCGGTCAGTTCGATTTCGATAATGTCCTCAATGCCGTTTTTGCCCAGCTTTACAGGCACGCCGATAAAAAGGTCGTTAAATCCATATTCCCCTTCAAGATATGCAGCACAGGGCAAGATCTTTTTCTTGTCTTTCAGGATCGATTCCGCCATCTCCACGGCTGCGGAGGCAGGAGCATAATAGGCACTGCCCGTTTTCAGCAGTCCGACAATTTCGGCGCCGCCGTTGGCGGTGCGGTCCACCAGTGCGTCGATTCTTGCCTGGGGCATCAGTTCCGTGATGGGGATACCCGCGACCGTTGAATACCTCGGCAGGGGCACCATGGTGTCGCCGTGTCCGCCGAGAACGAAGGCGTGCGTGCTTTCAACCGAAACATCCAGTTCCATGGCGATAAACGCCCGGAAACGGGCGGAATCCAAAACGCCGGCCATCCCGATTACCCTGTTTTTAGGGAACTTGCTGGCTTCATAGGCCACGTGGCACATGGCGTCCAAAGGGTTGCTGACAATGATCAGGACAGCCTCGGGTGAACGGGAAGCGACTTCTTGGGTGACGTATTTCATGATGCCGGCATTGGTGCTGATAAGGTCATCCCTGCTCATTCCCGGCTTTCTGGGTATCCCGGCGGTGATGATAACGATGTCGGAATCTGCTGATTCATCATAGCCGTTCGAGCCTCGCAGGTGGGCATCATGCTTTTCTATGGGGGCGGCTTCCGTAAGGTCCAGCGATTTTCCCTGGGGGATGCCTTCGACAATATCGATCAATACCACATCGCACAGTTCTTTTTCGGCAAGACGTTGGGCGGCAGTAGCCCCAACATTTCCCGCACCAATGACGGTTACTTTTTTATCCATGTTAATCTCCTTTGATCCTCCGGCATGAAACCGATATGTAACTGGCTGTATCTCAAGGTTGATCTTCGGTGAGTAGTAGCATATTTTGGTTGGGTGTCAACCTAAAAACAGATCAAGATTTTATTCTCAAATATTGACATTATATATAAAAATACGATACAAGAACAGCTTATGAATAAAAAGTTTGATATATTAATCACATTGTTTTAATAAAACCCTTTATTGCGCAAAGATTAAAATTGTCACATCTGCAAGGAAAATACACCTAAAAAAAGGGATGCTCGATTCAGGCGCTTATTTCCTGGAGTGAGTTTTAGATACGGGGAAGCATATGGGCGATAAAGAAAACATCAAACGAATCCTGCAGGAAGCCGAACTCTATCAAGGGCAGGGCTTGCTGAATGAAGCCAGATTGAAATATGACGAGGCTTCCGACCTTGTTCGCAACAATCCTAAGATAAAAAACAAGGGAAAAATACTGGCAGGCCTTTCGAAAAAGATCAACCTGCTGGAAGTGGATAGCCAGAAGGTGGAAAGAGGACCATCTTCTCCCGAACTTTCGTCCAAAGCACAAGATTTAATCCAAAAACTGTTTTCTTTTTCAAAAGAGGAAAGCGCGGAAGAAGCGGCCCTGGAAGGCGCCCTGGCCTTGGCCAGATTTGGACAATTTGAACGCGCTCTTGAGGAATTCGACAAATTGATGGCCAACGATGCGCACCGCGTGGTGGCGGCAAAAAATATTCTGCGCTGCCACATTGCTCTCGATTCCGAAGAAACGGCTGCCGATAAATATGAAGTCTGGGCAAAAGGGGACATGTTTTCCGCAGATCAGTTGGAAACCATTCGCATTTTCCTGGAACAGGTGTTTGAAAACAAGGGGTTGAAGAGAAAACTTACCGTTGTCCAAGCGCCTGCTGAAGCGGTTGTCGAAGAAAAACAGGATGAGGAGTTCATCGATATCAGCGCCATTGGCATTCCCCTGGAGAGCGGACCCGGCAAAGGGAAGGTGGTAGAGTTCGATGTGAATTTTCAGTCAGGCAATCTTCTCAGTCTCATCATATCCCAAAAAGATGGTAAGCTGATTGAAAATTTGGAAGTCGACAGCTCATTCGAAGATCTTCAGTTTTATTCGCCCATTGCCATTTTTAACGGCTCAGGTGTGGTTGCCGCAAAATCTGAGATAAAAGCCGGCCCCAAGCAGGGAGATTATTGTCTGGATATTAAAATCACCAGTACCTGAACCGGAAAGGGTGCATTTTCGCATCCGCAGTTTCAAATGAATTATTAAATTATTCAAGTGGAGTCAGGCTGAATGGCTATTTTCAATTTGAAAAAACGTGAGATAGAATGCAAAGTAGTGTACTACGGTCCGGGCAGGGGCGGCAAGACCACCAATCTTGAGTATATATTCAAAACATTCAGAAAACAGATTACCGGCGAAATGGTGTCAATCAATACCGAAGGCGACCGGACACTTTTTTTCGATTTTCTGCCCATGGGGCTTGGCAAAATAAAGGGGTGCGAGATCAAAGTCCAGCTCTACACGGTTCCCGGCCAGGTGCAATACAGTTCTACGCGGAAACTGGTGTTAAGGGGTGTAGACGGCATCGTTTTCGTAGCCGATTCACTGGCGGTGCGGCGTGATAAAAATATGCTGTCCCTGAAAGATCTGCAAGCCAACTTAAAAGAATACGGACTGAATATTTTTAAGATACCGCTGGTTCTACAATACAACAAACGCGACCTTGAAGAGCAGGGTATTCCGATCATGTCAGTAGAACAACTGGATCATGACCTGAACAGGCAACTCAAGGTCCCCTCATTCCCCGGCAGCGCCTTGAAGGGTGACGGCATCGGCGTAGCCCTCAAAGAGTGCATGAAATTGACCCTGAAATCACTTCAAAAAGAATTAAAGTGGGCACAGTAATTATCCCATGAATAAAAACACGGTTTTTGAAGGCAATCTCGAATTCCTCAGTTTAGGGGATATAATGCAACTGCTGGGCAGCAACGGCAGCTCCGGCATCCTCAGAATCAGCAGTCCATATATGCCTGAACCTGGAATCGTCTATTTTGAAAACGGAAATCCGACAAATGCATCTGCCGGCACCCTGGAAGGTCTGGACGGCCTTTATGCGTTGTTCGGATGGACTGAAGGCGAGTTCGAATTCATAGAAGAACGCATCTCCATCGAAAAAGTGATCAATCGCAGCCGTATGGGCATCATCCTCGACAGTCTCAAAATGCTGGATGACGGTGATATCGAGCGTCTGGGGCAAACCGCAACCGATTCGGAATTAGAAGCGGAAACGGAGGATGACATCGATGCTACGAGGATCAGTGGCCCGATGGTCGATTACATGTATGTCGTAGACGAGGAAGACTTTTACGACGGTGAAACCATCATTGAGGAAGGCAAGCATGGCAACTGGATATGGGTTATTCTGGAAGGGGTCATAGACATTGTAAAAGAGACGCCCAAAGGACCGTTGAGCATCATTCAGGTAAGGAACGGCTCTTTTGTGGGCAGTTTATCCTCCTTTCTGGTCAAGGATCACACACGCGGCGCTTCCGCAAGAGCGCTGGGAAATGTTCAACTGGGCGTTCTGGATTCACAGCGTCTGTCCCAGGAATATGCCAAGATGTCATCCGAGTTCCGTGCGCTTGTCATGAGTCTGGACAAACGCTTGAAAATGCTCACGGACAAGATTGTGCAATACCACGCCCAGAGTGTCAACGTAGACAGCTATATCAAAGACAAGCAAAAAGTCATGCGCCAGGGGGATACTGAGAAGCGAATATTTCGGATTCAGCAGGGACACGTCAATATCGTTCAGCAGGATAAAGATGGCTATCTTCCCCTCATCAGCCTCAGCAAGGATGATTACTTCGGCGATTTTCCGTTTCTTGACTTGGGCCATGAGCCGCAAAAAGCGTCTGTGCTGGCATCCCAGGACCTTAAAGTCGTATCCATGGAGCCGGATATATTTCAGAATGAGTTTGATAACATTTCGACTACATTTAAAAATATTATCCAAAATGTAGCGACGTGTATATCGATCACAACCGGCGTTATTCAAAAAATGCAGAAACAGGGGTGAACAGGTCAAAGCAGTATTCAGGTTAACCCTAACGGAGGAAGCCACCGCGTCATGAGTATAGAAGAGAACAGAAAACATAAACGCATTCATTCGACGAATCTGCTGAACTACGTATGCCTGAACGAGGCGGGGGAAGCGTTTGCTCAGGGAATGGGCCGGACCCTGAATGTGTCCGAGTCCGGCATGCTGCTGGAGACCCACGTACCGCTGGACCCAAATACCCGTGTGTCTCTGACCATCGGCATGGAAGAGGAGATAATCGATATCAAAGGAACCGCCATCTATTCGCAGCAAAACGACCCGGCCGGCTACGAAACCGGGATTGAATTTTCAGATGTTCAGGCTGCCGAGCTGACTGTTCTGCAAAAATTTATTAAAGCCTTCACTAAAAACTAATATCAACCTTAAATATAAAAGGTAGCGTATTTATGGAATCCTATGTAATGGAAACTGATTTTCCGGACTTGAAGCTGGTTAAAAGAGGAAAAGTGAGAGATATATACGATCTGGGCGACACGCTGTTAATGGTGATGTCGGATCGGATTTCGGCTTTTGACGTTATCATGCCGGATCCCGTCCCCGGTAAAGGTAAGGTGCTGACTCAGATTTCACTGTTCTGGTTTGAGGCCATGCAGGCATTGATAGAAAATCATATTGTGGCCAGTGACGTGGCCCAGTACCCCAAGGCGTGCCAACCCTACGCCGAAGATCTCTTCGAAAGAAGTATGATTGTGCGCAAAGCCGAGCCGCTGCCCATCGAATGTGTGGTTAGGGGCTATATCAGTGGTTCCGGCTGGAAATCATATCAGAAAAGCGGAGACATATGCGGCATAAAGCTTCCTCCGGGATTGACTGAGTCCGACAGGCTTCCGGAACCCATCTTTACACCGGCGACCAAAGAAGAATTGGGTCAGCACGACATCAACATTGATTTTGATGCGGCTGTAAAGATGGTCGGTGGTGACATTGCCGAAAAAGTGAGGCAGCTCAGCATCGACATCTACAAAAAAGGGGCTGAAATTGCCGATCAGAAGGGCATCATCATTGCGGACACCAAGTTTGAATTCGGCCTGATTGGTGAAGATCTCATTCTTATCGATGAAGTTCTGACACCCGATTCTTCCCGATTCTGGCCCAAAGACGCCTACGCTCCGGGCGGCCCTCAAAAAAGCTATGACAAACAATATCTCAGGGATTACCTGATCTCCATCGAATGGGACAAGAATCCGCCGGCGCCTTCTCTGCCGGACGATGTCATTCGAAACACCATTCAAAAATACCGGGAAGCACTGACACAGCTGACAGGTCGGTAGCCGTATGGATTGGGAGACAATCGACACCGATCTTGCCGGCATCGACATCGAAGACAGCACCTACAAAATTACCACCGATCAATCCATTGAGCCCCTTGTCGCCTCCATCGGCGCCATGGGGCTTTTAAACCCACCGTTTCTTTTCGTTAAAAATGACCGGCAATACGTTGTCATCTCCGGATTTAAAAGAGTTGCCGCCTGCCAACACCTGAAGCTTGGGCGGATCCGGGCACGGATTGTCAATGCATGCATTCCGAGGAAGCGCCTGGCAGAGATAGCCATTTGTGAAAACGTTTCCCAACGTCCCCTCAATCTTGTGGAGACTTCGCGTGCATTGATCCTGCTGCGCCGGCATGTTAAAGAAAAACGGGAAATGCAACGCGTCGCCCTGAACCTGGGCCTGCCCGACAATCCCTCAATCGCAGATAAAATAGCCCGGATCTGTCTCCTGCCGGCTTCGATTCAGGAAGGCATACTGCAAGGTTTAATCTTACTTAATGTTGCTCTCGAACTTGGCAGTCTCGAAAAAAATGCCGGTATCCTGCTGGCGGAACTGTTCACCTATCTGCATTTCAGTCACAGCAAACAGCGCGAAGTTATCACCAGCATCAAGGAAGTCGCCCTCCGGGAAGGTGTCACGCTCGTGTCTCTTTTGCAGGATCCGCAGGTGCAGTCCCTTGTATCCAATGCGGAATTGGATCGTGCCCAAAAGGTGAATAAGCTGCGAAACTATTTCAGGTCAAAACGCTATCCGCAGATGACTATCTTCGAAAATCGCTTCCAGGAACAATCCCGAAGACTGTCTCTTGGAGAAAATATCCGGCTTAAACCTCCCGCCGGTTTTGAATCCCGGGATTACTTATTCACCCTGCGCATTAAAAATTTATCAGCGTTGGATTCAAGTATCAAAACACTGCAGAACGTCCTCGAAAATCCCGCACTTAAAAATATCCTCTCAAGAAACCAGAAGTAAATATCCGGGGCCAGAGAGTCCGGCACTGATTATACCCAACGTTAGGGTATACCCTATGAGGGTTTACAGCGAAATCCTAAATCCGAATATCGAAATTCGAAACAAATCCAAATTTCAAAGGCTCAAATGCGCCAAACATGAGCCTCGGCAACTTCGTTTCGATAATAGATTTTATTTAATGAACGCAAGGCGGTCTCATGATTATTTATAATGTAATGAATATATTTTACTTGACAAACTAACGCCAACAATTATAGATCAATACAAGAAATAAATAAGGTTCATTATACATGGGCATACAAGAAAGAAAAGAGCGGGAGCGAGAACGCCGGAAGCAGCAAATCATCGTTGCTGCCAAACGTGTTTTCTCTGACAAAGGCTTCAGCAAAGCAACGATGGAGGACATTGCCAAGGAAGCCGAATTCAGCCCGGGTACGCTTTATCTCTATTTTAAAAACAAAGACGAACTGTATGCCTCGCTTTCCCTCAGAATCCTGCACTACCTGTATATAAGGCTCGAGAATCTGAACAGCGATGAACACATGAGCAGAGGTCAACGCATGGATGGACTGAAAGACGCCATGTACGATGTTTATAAATTCGATCCTATGATACTGATCAACTTGTTTCACCTGCAGTCCAGCGAAACATTAAAAAATCTGACACCGGAGTTATTGTCTGAAATTAAAAAGCTTTCTCGAAGCTCACTCGCCGAGATGGCCAAAGTCTTCGAAGATGGCGTGAACAGCGGTATCTATATCAACAAACGCCCCATCGCTTTAGCCGATATTGTCTGGTCACTTTTTTCCGGTGTCGTACTCTGGGAAACCAGCAAAAGTATCATCAACGCGGAAAAAGATTATTTGAAAGATACCCTGGAAACTGCTTTTGAGATTTTCAACCGGGGCATACTGAAATGAACTTGCGGATACGAAATGATAAAACATGGGTGGAATGTGCCGTTTGACCGGATTCAGGAAAACTTTAAATAAATGCATCGAGGAGGATTTGATATGGCGGAAAAAGAAGTCGTAGAAACATCCGAAGCTCAAATCGCAGTTCACTGGCAGGAGGAGGGTTACTATTATCCTTCATATGAATTCGTGGCCCAGGCCAACATGACCGATCCGGGGGTTTACGATCGGTTCAGCCTGGACAACTTCCCGAACTGTTTCAAGGAATATGCCGATCTGCTCGACTGGTACGAGTATTGGGACACGATGCTGGACACCAGCGATGCTCCCTGCTGGAAATGGTTTGTGGGTGGAAAAATCAATGCCAGCTACAACTGTGTAGACCGGCATCTGGCCAAAAACAAGAACAAGGCCGCCATTCACTTTGTGCCCGAACCGCTTGAAGAGAAATATGAGCACATTACCTATCAGGAACTCTATGTCAAAGTGAATGAATTTACTGCACTGCTGCGGGATTTTGCAGGACTGAAAGCAGGCGACAGGGTGACGCTGCACATGCCCATGCTGGCGGAGCTGCCGATAACCATGCTTGCCTGCGCCAGGCTCGGGGTGATTCATTCTCAGGTGTTCGGTGGGTTCAGCGGCCGCGCCTGCGCCGACCGGATTGTCGACTCCAACAGCCGGGTGCTGATCACGGCGGATGCCTATTACCGCAGCGGGACACTGTTGGACCACAAACAGAACGCCGATATCGCCTGCGATCTTGCTGAAAAAGATGGACAGAAAGTGGACAAGGTTCTCGTCTGGCAGCGCTATCCGGGCAAGGCTTCCAGCCCGACACCCATGGTGGAGGGGCGTGACTACTTTGTCAATGACCTTTTGAAGGATTATTACGGAGCACGTGTGGATCCGGTGCCCATGCCCGCTGAAGCGCCGCTGTTCCTGATGTACACCAGCGGCACTACCGGCAAGCCCAAAGGCTGCCAGCACAGCACCGGCGGATATCTTGCTTACGTCGCCGGCACATCCAAATACGTACAGGATATTCATCCTGAAGACGTGTACTGGTGCATGGCCGATATCGGCTGGATTACAGGACACTCCTACATCGTATACGGCCCCCTGGCTATTTGTGCGTCAACGGTTGTTTACGAGGGCGTGCCCACCTTCCCTGATGCCGGCAGGGCCTGGCGAATTGCCCAGGATCTGGACGTCAACATATTTCACACGGCACCCACCGCCATCCGGGCACTGAGAAAGATCGGTCCGGATGAACCTGCAAAATACAACTATCACTTCAAACACATGACCACCGTGGGCGAACCCATCGAACCCGAGGTGTGGAAATGGTACCATAAAGAAGTGGGCAAGGGCGAGGCCACCATCGTGGACACCTGGTGGCAGACAGAGACCGGCGGGTTTCTGGCCAGCACGCTGCCCGGCATCAACCCCATGAAACCCGGCAGTGCCGGTCCCGGTATGCCCGGCATACACCCCATCATATTAGACGACGAGGGCGAGATGCTTCCCCAGGGAGCCGGCAAGGCCGGCAATATCTGCATCCGGAATCCCTGGCCGGGCGGATTCCAGACCATCTGGGGTGATCGCGACCGTTTTGTGGAAACCTACTATGCCCGCTACTGCAAGGATCCCAATTCCAAGAAATGGGAGGATTGGCCCTATTTGACCGGCGATGCTGCGGTGGAGGCCGAAGACGGCTACTTCCGGATTCTGGGAAGAATCGACGACGTCATCAATGTCTCCGGTCACCGGCTCGGAACCAAAGAGATCGAGTCTGCGGCGCTCGTCTGTCAAGAGGTTGCCGAGGCGGCTGTTGTGCCGGTTAACCACGAAATCAAGGGCAAGGAGCCGGATCTTTACATTGCATTGAAACCGGGCATTGAGGCCAGCGACGAATTGGCCCAGAAAATCAATGATACCATCTGCACTGAAATCGGCAAGATCGCCAAGTGCAGAAAGGTGTGGATCGTGCCCGATATGCCCAAGACACGCTCGGGTAAGATCATGCGGCGCGTTCTCGGTGCGATTTCCAATGAAATCGATGAAGGCGACGTCACCACGCTCGCCAACCCTGAGATCGTCGCATCGATCAAGACGATGGTTCAATCATAAGCATAGCCATCACTTTAAGGATAAGTGTTCGTACGCGTCATTCATAAAAACCCGATCCTGCAGTGCCTCACACTGCAGGATCGGGTGTCACCAATAACCAAAATCAGCAAAGGAGGGCGGTTAATGGGATCACATGTATACTGGCTATTCTTTTTCGTTTTACTTTACTGGGGATACTGTATCACCATCGGTGTCACCGGCTACATAAAGGCCAAAAAAGGCACAGACTACTTCATTGCCGGAAGGGAGCTCAACATCTGGGTATTTGTTCTGGCAGCCACGGCCACATCGTTCAGTGGTTGGACTTTTGTGGGCCATCCCGCCTTGATATGGCGGGACGGGATTCCGTATGGATATGCATCCTTTTATGTTCTGACCATTCCATTCACCGGCGTACTTTTCCTGAAACGACAGTGGCTGATGGGAAAACGCTACGGCTTCGTTACGCCTGGGGAGATGTATCAGCAATATTTCGGCTCCCAGTCCATGCGTATTCTGACCGTTGTCGTAGCGTTGTTTTTCAGCGTTCCCTACCTGGGGATCCAGCTGCGAGCCTCGGGGGTTTTGTTTAATATCTTGACCGACGGCCTGTTTTCGGTCAACGTGGGCATGTGGATGCTGGCCGCGGTGGTGGCGCTGTATGTCGGTCTGGGCGGTTTGCGTTCTGTGGCCTATGTGGACACGGCCCAGTGCATACTGCTGTGGGCGGGGATTGTGGCCCTGGGACTTATTTCGGTTAATTTTTCCGGCGGATGGGATTCCATGACGTCCAAGTTCGGCGACATTGTCGCCTGGATCAACAGTGGAGGTAGCGCCGTACCTACCTGGGCCAATCCGGAGGCGGCCAAAGTTTTTCTGGCCAATAAGAAGTCCATTTTTCTAATTACAGCTGACGGCTACAGCCATCTTGTGGCCGTTCCGGGTGTGATTCAGTTTGTGCCGTCAGCAGGCAAAGCTGTGGGTGGCGTATGGACCGGTATCATGGTTCTGACCTACATGTTTGCTCTGATGGGAATTCATGCCTCGCCGGCATTTTCCATGTGGGCCTTCGCCAACAAGAACCCCAAACCCTTTCCACTGCAGCAGGTGTGGGCCTCAACCCTGGGCATTGGATTTGCCCTGTTTATTTTTACCAGCATGCAAGCCATGGGCGGATGGGTAATGAGCCTGTATAGTCCCGGAGGTGGGGAAACCATCCTCCAACTTGGTAATCTTGTGGGTGGCAAACAGGCCAACCTGGTGCCGTACCTGATTCACCTGTTGTCGGATACGGCCCCGTTTGCCGTGGGCCTGCTGGCTATCTGTGCCTTGGCGGCCATGCAATCCACTGGTGCGGCCTATATTTCCACCGCCAGCGGCATGCTGACGCGTGATATTGTAAAAGTCTTCATTAAAAAGGACATGACCGAAACCGGGCAAGTCTTCGTGGGCCGGATTAACGTATTGATTGTGGTCGGATCGGCCCTGATCTTCGCCTCCATCGTACCGGGCGCCATCGTCATGCTTGGCGGACTGGCCGTGTCTTACGGGTTCATGATGTACCCGGCCCTGATCGGCACCCTTTACTGGCCCTGGCTGACGCGCCAAGGTGTCGTCACCGGCCTGATCTGCGGCATCATTGCGGTAACGCTGACCTTCAAATTTAAGTTCGGCCTTCCCTGGGGGGCTTATCCCTTGACGATTCACTGCGCGGGATGGGGTATCCTTTTCAACCTGCCGGTGGCCATTCTGATAAGCTTTTTTACCCAGCCGGAAAAGAAGGAATTTGATCGCCGTATGGAATATCACACGTTCATCCGGGAATATGCCAGCCTGCCGGAGGACAAGCGACCTCTCATTAAAGTCGGCTGGATCATCACGCTCGTCTGGTTTATGTTTGCCATCGGACCTTTCTGTGTGATCGGCAACACCATTTTCGGCGATCCCCTGGCGCCGGCCACCTGGTTCAACGGCATGCCATCCATCTGGATCTGGCAAATCATCTGGTGGATACTGGGTATCGGTATGATGTGGTTTCTGGCTTACAAGCTGGAAATGTCGACCAATATCAGAGGTGAGGTCGAGGTTCTGAAACACGATATTTATGACGATGACGAGGTGGTTGTCGAGGGATCCTCGCGTGGGCAGTCCGGAGTATAGTATCTTGTTGCATTGCCCCGCTTAATTTGTTAACAACGAAAGAGACGAGGAGGCCTTTGGGCCTCCTCGTCCCAATTTATTAACCCGTAACCCGGTTCTTAAGCTATAATGAAACGATTGCTTTTAATACCGACGCTTTTAATCTTTGTGCTTGCGGGATGCGGTATCACTGTGTCGGATTATAAAAATGCGGTTTTGGATGGTGTTTCCAACCTTAATCTAAACAAGCCGCAGAAGGCGCTTGGTAATTTCAATCGCGCCATCAAAATCGACCCGACCAAGGCCGATGGTTACCTGGGACGAGCCAATGCTCTCTCCAGTCTTGATCGTTATGAGGCATCCCTTCCGGACTATAACCGGGCCATTGAAATCGATCCGCAACTGGCGAACAGTTATGCCAATCGGGGATCGGCTTACAGTCATCTGGGGCAGTACAAAAAAGCCATCGCGGATTATGAAAAGGCTCTGGAACTGGACCCTAAAATCGATAACCCTCCTGGTTTCGTCAAGCGCCTTTTCAGCAATGAACCGAATACTGACAAGGGTATTCGGCGACATCTAGAATATTTGAAAACCCAGGTCAAATCTTGAACTTTTATTTATCCTCGCTCTACGATCTTTTCTTGCTATTGACGAATCCAGCATAGAGGCTTTCATGAACACACTTGTTTCCCGCATGATCAGAGCTGCAAAGTTGGACGCTTCGTTGTTTGAAGAACTTTTAAATGATCCGACAACCCAGGGACAATCGGTCTGGGTCGTGGCCATATTTGCCATGGCCACCGGTTTTGGCATGTTCAGCCGGGCAGGCGCTACCGCCGTCAACATCTGCCTTTTGACAACATTTTTCGCCTGGTACTTATGGGCTTTCACCCTCTATTTCATCAGCACCTACCTGTTACGGGGTACTGCTGCCGCCAAAGTGGATCGCAAGACCATCATGCGGGTGATGGCATTTGCCAACGCCCCTGGTGTCCTACGCTTGCTGGGCGTGATCCCTCCGGTAACCGGCATTGTCTTCATCGTCACCGCGGTTTGGAGTATTGTCGCCAGTGTAATCGGCATCAAGCAGGCTTTTAAACTGCCCCATACCGGCAAGGCGATCTTATTGTGTGCAGGCACCTGGCTGCTATCTTTTTTTGTGCAGAGTCTTCTGCTGATAATGCTTTTTTCCGTGTTTGGCGTTTCAAAAGCGGTACCATAGCCTTTGCATATATTTGTTTCACCCATTAATCCAAAAAATGAAATCTCTCAGCGGCAGGCCGCGGAGGATTAGACCATAGATTAAACAGGCCATTTTATGTCCCGGAAAATACTGATTGTCGACGATGACCCCAACATTGTCGTCCCGCTTCAATTCCTTATGGAACAGAACGGCCATGACGTGATCGTGGCCCAGAGCGGCGAGGAGGCACTTGAAGCGGTCTCAAAATACAACCCCGCACTTGTTCTTCTTGATATCATGCTTCCGGGTATCGATGGTTTTGAGGTGTGCGAAATCATCAAACTCAATCCCGAGTGGAAAGCGATAAAGATAATCTTCTTGACAGCCAAAGGACGCGATGTTGATATTGCCAAGGGAATGGTCTTGGGCGCGGATGCGTATATTACCAAGCCCTTTTCAAACAAGCAAATTGTAGAATGCGTCAAAAAGCTTCTCGAAGCATAAAAGATGAAATCAAAGCAAAAGTTTGGCTGGTTTGCCGGTATTTACGCAGTTTCCGGCGCGCTGATTATTATAATCGTAACCATTTTTCTCTGGCAACAGCTGTCACCACCTGAAAAACAACTCCTCGGAAACGTATTTTCCCAGTATGCACTCTTCATTCTTACAGCCGGTTTTCTGCTCTTTGCCGGGTTCGGTATTCTGATCGAGTGGGTGTTTCGGGGATACATCATTCCCATAAACAGCCTTTCGGAAGAGGTCGAACTGATCTACTCCGCCAACCCATCTCACCGCATCACCATTGAGGGTAGCCGGGATATCAAGCACCTGGTGGACCAGATCAATACCGGTGCCGAACGATATGAAACCCTTAAAAATAATGTTTCCAAACAAATCAACAGCGCCATGGCCGAGTCGGAGAAAGAAAAAAATATTCTCGCAGCCATCATGGCCGAGTTGCCGGAAGCGGTCCTCATCTGCAACCGGGAAGGGCAGGTCATTCTTTACAACACCCAGGCCAAACGTTTTTTCAATGAACAGATTGTTCAGATCGATAAGGCCGGCAACAGTACCGCCAATGGCGATCCCGCTTTCACTTTTGAAGAAAAAAGATTTCTGGGAATCGGACGCTCCATCTTTGAACTGATCGATAAGCACGTCATTCGACATGCTTTGGATGAAATGCACAAACGCCTACATCGACACGATGCGGAAGTCGTCTCAAGCTTTGTTTTGACCGCCAAAGGAAACAGGCTGCTGCGGGCGGAAACCGTACCGATTCTGACGACCCGCAGGAAATTTTCAGGCTTCATCATAATTTTTCACGACATCACGCAGGCGTTGAGAACAGAATCCCGCACTGAATTTCTCTTGCATTCATTTCAGGATAGAATACGCCGCTCGGCTGCCAGCATAAAATCCGCCATCGGCATCATGCAGGAATATCCGGAAATGGATCCGGTCAGGTACGAACGTCTAACCAAGATAATCCAAAACGAATCAACCGCCTTGGTTCACGTGATACAGCGTGAAGCCGGAGAGGCATTCCATCAGGATAGAAAGCAATGGCCCCTTGTGCCGGTCTCAGCCTCCGATCTGGTCGAAGCTTTCAGAAAAAAAGCGATCAACGTTTTGAATGTCGCCTTGACGTTAGAAAAAGGCAAAGGCAACGAATGGATCAGGGTCGACTCCTATTCCATGGTATTGATACTTTTATTCCTGATAGATCGCATCATCAAAATAATTGGAGCGGTTGAATTTTTCTGCAGTTTCTCAACAAGTGACAGCTTTGTGCATATCGACATCTCTTGGGAAGGCCAGGCACTCAAACTTGAGCAGATGAGAACATGGGAAAACCAGGAACTGCATATTGGAAGGGAGGGGTTGCCCCTGTATCTTAAAGAAGTTCTCGATCACCATGAGGCTGAAATCTGGCCGTATTGCGACCGGGAAACCAAAATCCGTTCCTGCCTGCGTCTGTATCTTCCGGCATATAAATCCTATCCACAAGATACGGCCAGGCAAGTGACTGTTTTACCGGAAGACCGGCCGGAATTCTACAATTTTGATCTGTTCCATCAGCAGGGCCAACATCCGGACTTGGACGACTGCCTGCTGGCGGATTTGCCTTTTACCGTGTTCGACACGGAAACCACAGGTCTGAACCCCGGCGTAGATCGGATCATATCCATCGGCGCCGTACGCATCATAAAGCTGCGCATGTTAAAAGAAGAGTGCTTTGATGCGTTGGTCAACCCGGAGCGGGACATACCGGCCGAAACCACAAAAATTCATGGTATCAAAACGGACATGGTGCGTTTCAAACCAGGCATCGACAAAGTCCTGCCCATGTTTCACCAGTTTGTGACCAACACCATCCTGGTGGCGCACAATGCCGCTTTTGACATGCGCATGCTGCAGACCTGCGAGGCTAAAACCGGAATCAAATTCATTAACCCGGTGCTGGATACGCTGCTGCTCTCCGACGTAATTCACCCCGAACATAAAAGTCATAACCTGAGCGATATTGCCGGGCGACTGGGGGTGGAAGTCCTCGGGCGGCACACTGCCATGGGGGATGCCACAACAACGGCTACCTTATTTTTGAAAATGATCCCGTTGCTGGGGAATATAGGGATTTATACTTTGAAAGAAGCTCGGGATGCATCGCAGAAATCCTATTATGCACGGTTTAAGTTCTGATGAATTCATGCATACGGCAAATTGAATTTGAAGGCCGATCCCTGACCTAATTTGCTCTCCACCCAAAGACGGCCTTTGTGGTGTTCAACGATTTTTTTAGTGATCGACAATCCCAGACCCGTTCCGGAAGGACGCCCTTGACCATCTTTTTTAACTTGTTTGAATTTTTCAAATATTTCCAACTGATCTTCTTTTTTTATGCCGATGCCGTTGTCGATGACCGAAGCCAGCAGGTAGTGTCGCTGAACTTGCAAGGTAATTGATATATGACCATTTTCAGGGTCGCAAAACTTTACGGCATTGAATATAAGATTCATCATCACCTGCATTAAGCGGTCACGATCGCCTTCGATTTCAGGGGTCATCTCATCAATATCCGTGGTCAGACGGATTTTTTTCTCCTGGATCAATTGTTGGGAGGACGCGATGGAGTCCCGGATGATGCGGGCCATGCTCAGTCGCTCCATATTCCAGTCCATACCGCCGGCATCGATTTTTTGGAAGCTCAACACCTGGGTGATCAAGCGTGTCAGGCGTTCGCTCTCTTTGACAATGATGTTTAAAAAATTTTTTCTGCGGGCCGCATCGATTTCAGGATGGTCGTACAGGATTTCCGTGAGCGATCGCACTGAAGTGAGCGGTGTTTTCAGTTCGTGGGTTACCGTGGAAATGAAGTCGTCTTTCAGCCGGTCCAGTTCTTTCAGACGCTCATTGGCCTTTTTAAGCTCGGCGGTGGTTATCTCCAGTTCATGGCTGTGTGCTATGGCTTGCCTGGTTTCATCGAGAATATCCATGACCTCGTCGATGCCGGGCGGCTCTTCCTTTAGAATCGTCTTGACCATGACCCTTGCCGAAGCCGATCCAATGGCGCCGGCCAACAATTTTTCCGCATGGGCGAGAAGACCCGGGTCGGCAGTCAGGTCATCCGCCTTGCCCCCAGCCGATGTTTGCCGGTACAACGTCAAGGCGACCTCGGCACGATGTTTGCCCAGAAAACGTCCCAACATCGATTTAAGGTCTGGGAGGGATGCGGTGCCTTGCAAGTACAACGTTTCCTTTGGATCGCCGGGGCGTTTGAAGATATCCACAAACAGGGCGGCCTGGGTGTATTCTATGCCTGTGGGGCGGGTGAACAGAGAGACACCAATGTAAGCACCGATATTGAAGAACATACTCCAGAAAGTGGCATGGGCAATCTGGTCGATACCTGTCAGGCCGAAGAGTTGGTAGGGTTTTAAAAGCATGATGTTGAACGGACCCTGGGTTATGAAGCTGTCCGGCAGAACGCCTCCCTGGGTGAGATGAGGAAGGAAAAGGGTATAGATCCAGATACAGAAGCCGGCGACAAGCCCGCTGAGAGCGCCTGCACGTGTGGCGCCTTTCCAGAAAATGCCGCCGATGATCGCCGGTGCAAACTGGGCCACGGCGACAAAGGAGATAAGGCCGATGGAGACCAGTGAATAAAATTCGCCAATAAATCGAAAATAGACATATCCCAACAGCAGTACCAGGACGATACTGCCCCAGCGTATCCTTAAGAGTATGTTGCTGAGATCGCCTTTCTGGGCCATTTTCAGAAAGTTCAGTCTCAGCAGAATAGGCATTACCAGATCGTTGCATATCATGGTCGAAAGCGAGATGGTAGCGACAATGACCATACCGGTTGCTGCAGACATGCCGCCCAAAAAGACAAAAAGGGCCAGGGCGAATTTATGCTCTGCCATGGGCAGCTTTAAAACAAACGTATCCGGGTCCACGGGAGTGCCGGGAAAATGCAGCACTCCCGCTATGGCAACCGGAAGTACAAATACATTGATGGCCATCAGGTACAGGGGAAAGAGCCAGATAGCCTTGTTCAGGTGTTTTTCGTTAACATTTTCGACAACGGCCATCTGGTACTGCCTGGGCAGGAAAAGAATGGCCATCATGGAGACAAAAACCTGAAAGGCCCAATTCGTATAAGCACCCGGTTCGGCGGGCAGGGTAAACAGGTTTTCCAGTTGGGGCACATCTTTGGCCTGTTGAACGAGGTCGCGAATGCCATTGTGTATTCCGTAGGTGACAAATATGCCCACCGCCAGAAACGCCGCCAGCTTGACGACGGATTCAAATGCTATTGCGGCGACAAGCCCTTCGTGCCTCTCGGTCACATCGAGGTGTCGGCTGCCGAACAGGACCGAAAACACTGCCAAAATTAACGCAATATAAAATGCGTTGTCATTTAAAATGGCCACCTTTCCCAGCGCTTCCGGTTGGCCGATCATCAGGTGAAAACTTGTTGAAATAGCCTTCAACTGAAGGGATATATAGGGGATGATGCCGATAACGGCGATGATGGATACGACCCCTCCCAGGGTGGAGCTTTTTCCGTACCGCGAGGCGATAAAATCGGCGATGGAGGTGATGTGCTGAGTTTTGCTGATACGGATGATTTTCCTGAGCACGAACCATCCCAGAGCGATCATAAGGGTGGGACCGATATAGATTATCAGAAAACTAGGAACTGTTGCAACCGCGCGTCCGACACTGCCGTAAAAAGTCCAGGCCGTGCAGTAAACGGCCATGGAGAGTGCATATATATAGGGGTTGCTGGTGATACTTCGGCCTGAATGCGCCCGTCTGTCCCCGTAATAGGCAATGGCAAACAACAGGCCGATGTAGGCGAAAGAAAAGAAAATGACTGTCTCGATTTTTAGCATGGCATATCCAGCAACGCTATTTTTCCTGCACCGGCAATATTTATTCCAGCATTAAAAACCTGGTCCTTTGGGCCAGGTCAGAGCCATTAGGCTCTGCCAAAATAAATAATTTAAAGTGTCAAGTGATCTAAAATTATAAGTGATCTAAAGTT